>CAZUNW010000046.1:8027-12871 GCA_964621425.1 uncultured Chryseobacterium sp.
GCCATCCGGACAGGGCTCCTGGGCTTCGCCGCCATGGAGGCCGGCATCGCGCGCATCGAACTGGACGGCAGGACCCATGACCGCAGCAGCGTGCACCTGGCCCTATCCCTCCTGTGGCAGTGGGTGGTGGCCGACAAGGGACGGGTCTCCGCATCCGGGCTTGATATCCACGATGACCTGATCACTTTCCTTGTGCGCAAGGAGGTCGACAAGCTGGCCGCACGCGAGGAGGCTCCCTCGCGGCACCTGCTGGAAGCGGCCGGTCAGCGCCTCAACGCTCAGGTGCTGGGCGCCTTGCGCCCCACCCTCGACTGAAGGCTTGTCGGCGTGCGCCTAACTTGGCGCCATGTCCGATCGCTGGATCAGCACCTCCGAGCGCCTTCCACGCAACGGTGAACGTGTGCTCTGCTGGGTGCCCGGCCACCAGGTATTCCTGCCTGGCAAGACGGGCGCCACCGAACTGCGCGAGGTTATCGTGCTGCGTTTCCTGCAGTACCATTTCCTGCAGAACCCAAGCCGCACCGGTCAGGCCACATCACCCCACCTGTGGGGCGGGGAGGGCAACAGCAACCAGTTCTTCGAAGCGGTGACCCATTGGCGACCGCTGCCCGATGGTCCCGGGGATCAGCGGCCCTGAGGCGCCGCGGAGATCTCCAGCAGTTCCACCTCGAACACGAGCGCGCTATTCGGGGGAAGCCCATTTCCGGGGCCACGGCTTTCACCGTAAGCCAGGGCGGCGGGGATATAGAGCTTGTAGCGGGCGCCCACGCTCATCAACTGCAGCGCCTCCGTCCAACCAGGGATCACACCGCCGACAGGGAACTCGGCGGGCTCGCCGCGCTTGTAGGAGCTGTCGAATTCGGACCCGTCGATCAGCGTGCCGCGGTAATGCACCTTCACCACGTCAGTGGCCGTGGGCTTGGGGCCCTTGCCGGCCTGGAGCACCTCGTACTGCAGACCCGACCCCGTGGTACTGATGCCGGGCTTCTTGCCGTTCTCCGCGAGCCATGCGTCACCCTTGCGCAGGTTCTCCTCCCCTTCCAGGCGCTCGCGTTCCATCACCTTCTTCTGCGCGGCCATCATGTAGGCCTGCACCAGGGAACGAACGTTCTCCACACTGATGCGCTCGGCGCTGTCAAGCCCGTCGCGGATGCCCATGGCCATGGCATCCACGTTCAGCGAGTCCAGGCCGCTGAGCTTCATGTTGTGGCCGATGTCGGTGCCGATGCCATAGCTCACCGAATCAATGTTGGAGGCCAGTGGGGCGCTGCGGCCCTTCTGGCCGGTGACCTCGTTGGTGCATGCGGAGAGCAGGAGGACGACAGCGGCCGTCAGGACGGAACGGATGAACATGGTTCGTGGTTGAATGGGCGGCGAAGATAGCGCCCCGGAGCGGGCCGCAGCGCTCCTACCCTTGCACGGGTGCCCCACCGCCCAGCAGGGCACGCAGCGCACGGTGGTATCGCGCGAACCGCGCCAGGTCGTTATGGTGCCCCTTCGGGAAGGCCACCAACGCCCGTTCCACATCCTTCGGAACACGTGCGAACAGGCGCTTGGCGCTGGCGAAGGGCACCACCTCATCCTGCTCGCCATGGAAGATGTGCACAGGGCAGCGCACCCGCGCGATCGCCTCATCGTTCGCGAAGCGGTATTTCAACAACATCCCGTAGGGCAGCCAGCGGAAGTAGCTCCGCGCCGCGTCGATCAGCCGGGCGAAGGGCGACTCCAGCACCAGGGAACGTGGGGACCGCTGAGCCGCCACGGGAATGGCCAGCGCACTGCCCAGGGAACGACCGTAGACCACGATGCGGTCCTCTGGCCACTGCCTGCGCAACTCGTCGTACCACAGCAGCGCGTCCGACAGCAGGGCCTGCTCGCTGAGACGCCCCCTGCTCTTGCCATAGCCCCGCGGCTCCGGCATCACCACGGCATGACCGAAGCGCGTGAAACGCGGGGCCCGCTTCCCCCAGCGGCGCAGCGTGCCCGTGTTCCCATGGAAGTAGAGCACCACGCCTGTCGCGTCCTCCGCCGGAAAATGGAGCGCATGCAGCTTTGCACCGTCCCCTGCACGCAGCCAAAGCTCATGGTGTGCATGCTTGAACCGGTACCGGTAACGGCGACGAAGGGATCGGCGGACGAAGATGATCCGCTCCTGAATGATGTAATAGACCAGACAGAGCAGCACATATGCCCCTGCGAGGACAAAGGCCGCCACGAGGTAAGCCATCGTTCCGCGAAGTTAACCCCGCGGGAAGGGGAAACCGACTGACAAAGGGCAGTTCAGCCGCATCATGTGGCTCATCGGTCTGCGAGCGCCTCGCTCTCGTAGAGCTCCCTGCTGCAGCTGTTGCCGTTCTTGAAGTAGAACACGCCGCCCCACTTGTGGTAGACCCGTTTGAACTCGGTACGGACTCCGGCGCGTTCAAGGCGGATCACCGTGATCACTTGGTCGGAGCCCACGACCAGCTCCTCGTTGCGCACCACATCGTCGGGCATCCTGTGCGCTGCGGTCGGCCGGAACACCGGGGGCTCCGCGGGCCTGGGGGCCTCTGCCGGCGAAGGGCGCACAACGGGCGGTGCGGGCCTGGCGGCAACCTCTGGAGCGGGCATGGGCTTCCGTCGGGCCTCCTCCCGGGCCGCCAGTTCAGCGGCCTTGCGCGCTTCCGCATCGGCGGCTGCCTGTTTGCGGGCCTCCTCGCGCGCGTTCTGTTCCGCCGCCTTCCGGGCCCCGGACTCCGCCTTCTGTGCCGCCGCATCCTCCGCAGCCTTGCGCCGGGCCTCCTCGCGTGCGGCAGCCTCCGCGGCCTTACGCGCACCGGCATCCGCCAGCGCCTGCGCCCGGGCCCGTTCCTCATCCTCCTTCTGCTTTTGGGCCACCTGCTCCATCACGGCCTCCATCCGGGCCTGGATGCTGCGGGTATAGTCCGTGTCGTAGTTGAAGTCCTCCACCGCCGCATCGTACTTGATCATGCCCACCGGCTGGTTGAAGACCACGATGTTGATGTCGTCGTACTGCTTGAACAGTGACACCGAGAACTCGAACGGCTTGAACCCGGCGGCAGCGGCCGAAGCTGGCGCCTTGGTGTCGAACTGCAGCTTCTTTGTCACAAAGCCGTCCTTCTCTACGCTCAGGGTGTAGGTGGCGTCCAGTGCGAGCTCCATCGTGAACTTGCCCAGGCCGCTGGTCAGCACACGCTCCTTCTCCCCATTCCGGTATACAACCACCTTCGCGTTCTCCAGCCCGCCGCCCTCCACCCGGACCTTGCCGGTGATGGTGAGCGTGGCCTGCGCGCAAACCTCCATGGGAAGGAGGGGAACCAGGGCGAGCAGGAGGAGCATTTGCAGTTGGCGCATGAGGCGGCGGGGTGCGTGTGGGCAGGCATACGCAGGAAGGGCGCCGCTGGTTGCATCCACTGCGGACAGGGATCGAAACCCCGCCGGGAAGCCCGCGTATCAAGCGCCACACACCCCGCCCATGATCCGCCAAGCCATCGCCCTGTTCGCCGCCATGCTCCTCAGCGCCCCCGCCGGTGCGCAGGACCTCGCCCTGCTGGACCCGCCGGGAGCGTCCGCCCCCGGTGACCTTTACTCCCGTGCGGAACGTGCCCGGCAGCGAGGCGACTACGACGAGGCCATCGCGTTGTACACCCGCACCCTGCAGGCCGAGCCTGCGCATGTGGACGCCCTGCTGCAGCGCGGCAGCTGCCACCTGCTTACCATGCGGTACGACCTGGCCGTTTCCGACCTCACCGCCGTGATCGCCATCCGTCCCACTCACCTGAATGCCTACACGGCACGCGGCGCGGCTTACAGCCGGCTGGGCCGCTTCGATAAGGCCCTGGAGGACTTCGACCACGTGCTGGCGACAGACCCCGCCGATGTGCGCGCCCTCAATGACCGCGGCTGGACATTGAAGGGCCTTGGCGATGCCGGCGGTGCGTGCAGGGACTGGCGCTCCAGCAAGCGGCTGGGGGACGCCGATGCCGCCATCTTCCTTGCGAACAACCGGTGCAGGTGATGCAGGTCGCAGGTCCACGGACCGCCGCCTTGTTCACCAGCCCATGTTGACATCCTGCAGACGGCATGGCCCCAAGCCGCCGCGCCACCCCGGTAGTTTCGTGCCACGCTCCATGGCCACAAAACTGCTGCATATCGACCGCACGGAGACCTCGCCCCAGATCGACATGGACCTGGAGCATGGTACCATGGAGTTCGTGGGACGGTCGCTGCCGGCCAACTCGGAACAGTTCTACGGCAGGGTGTACCGTTGGCTGGACGAATACCTGCGCGACCCCCGCAACGAGACCACGGTCAACATGCGGCTGGATTACCTGGACACGAGCAGCAGCAAGCACCTCTACAACATCTTCGACCGCCTGAATGCCGTCAACCAGCGCGGCCAGCGCGTGCAGGTGAAGTGGCACTTCGAGTCGGGGGATGAGGAGATGGCAGAGACGGGCAAGGACTACGAGCGGTTCTTCAAGCTCGATTTCCAGTTCATCGAGGTCGAAGAGCTCTTCTGAGCTCCCGCCAGTCCCCTTTTCGTTCCAAGCCCGGATGGGTGCTCAGCCCGCAGGAATGTGGGAGAAAGCACAATGAGTGCGGCGCGCGCAAGCGAGCCCCATAACGGGGGCGCGTGTCAGAGCAGTTCGTTCGCCAGGTTGGCCAGGGGACTGCGCTCGCCCTTCTCCAGGGTGATATGCGCGAACAAGGGATCGTCCTTGGCCTTGTCGATCAGGTAGCTGAGCCCGTTGCTCTCGGTGTCCAGGTAGGGCGTGTCGATCTGGTGCACATCGCCGGTGAAGACGATCTTGGTCCCCTCCCCCGCCCGGCTGATGACGGTC
>CAZUNW010000047.1:0-12392 GCA_964621425.1 uncultured Chryseobacterium sp.
GGCCCGCGGCACGCCCGAAGAGGAGGTGCGCATGGGCCCAGGACATACCGCCAGGTTCCTCGCGGCGGAACTGGCCTGAGCCCCGGAAGGCCACCTCCGACCGGCGCAGATCACCGCCATTCTCAACACGCCGGTGTTCGCAACGGCGCCAGCGGCCGTCCCTGCCGCCGCTGGGGTCCCGGATAGTTTTGCTCGGGCCCACCAACGGGCCTGCAAACCGAACGGACCCATGGCCCAGTTGCTCCTCCTCGTAGACCTGATCGGCCTGCTGGCCCTCGAGCTGTTCATGCTCGCTGAACCGAAGATCACGCAGGACCTGCCCTCCTCCATGGCGCCGGGCAGCGAGGCGCGCGTGACGGTCACGATCGACAAGGGCGAGCTGACCGGCTTCGCCAAGCTGCAGATCGACCTGCCGGAAGGATTCACCTGCACGGCACTGGAGACCAAGGGCGCCTCGTTCACCTTCAGCGACCAGAAGGCCAAGTTCATCTGGATGGCCCTACCCGACCAACCGTCCTTCAAGGTAACTTACAGCCTGGCGGCTCCCGCCACGGCGTCCGGCCAGCAGCCCATCGCCGGGCGCTTCAGCTACATTCTCGATAACGAGCGGCGCACCTTTGAACTGCCCGCAGCGATGATCACCATCACAGGTGCCGCAGTGGCGGCCGCGCCACCGGCACAGGAGAGCACCAACGATGTGGCAGCCGTGTCGGATGCGGCACCGGTGCCCGTGGCATCCGGCCCGGTTGCGGTCACCACCGAGGCACAGGGGGCGGGCGGCGTCACCGTGGAGCGCCGCGTCACCCCCACATCCGCCACAGAGGCGCTCGTGGAACTGACCATCA
Organism: uncultured Chryseobacterium sp.; assembly: GCA_964621425.1. Taxonomy (GTDB): domain Bacteria; phylum Bacteroidota; class Bacteroidia; order Flavobacteriales_F; family PHOS-HE28; genus PHOS-HE28. The sequence continues at coordinate 846 of CAZUNW010000047.1, forward strand.
GCAAGGGGGACATCCGCGGATTCGGCAAACTGCAGGAGAACCTGCCAGCCGGTTTCACCGCCGTCAGCAGGACCAACGCAGAGGCCATCTTCACAACACAGGACCGCATCGCCAAGTTCGTGTGGTTGAACCTGCCGGCCGATGGCCTGCTGAAGGTGGCCTACACGCTGCGCGCGAGCGCCGGTGGTGGTGGTGCACACACGGTCTCCGGCGAGTTCGGCTATCTGGTGAACGACGAGACGCAGCGTGTGGCGGTGGCCGTGTCATCCTTCAACCTGGGCAACGTGGCGCAGGAGTTGGCGGACACCGATGCCGCCAAGCAGGCAGGCGCGCAAGCGACCGCTGCCGCAGAGGCTGCGGCCCTTGCGGCCCGGCGCGCCGCCGAAGCCGAGGCTGCTGCAGCGGCTGCCGCTGCCCGGCCGCCCGCACGCACGGCACCGCAGCGCACGCCTGCGGCAGGAGGGATCCCGGCCCCGGAGAGCGGCATCGTCTTCCGCGTGCAGATCACCGCAGCGCACCGCGAAGTGGGCGGCGAGTACTTCGCATCCCGGCATGGCTTCCACGAGTCCTTCAACATCGAGCGGCACGAGGGATGGATCAAGTACACCACCGGCAGCTTCACGCAGTACCAGGAAGCACGCAATAAACGCGCATCACTGATCTCAGCCGGGCACCGCCTCCCCGGACCCTTTGTCACGGCCTATAACAACGGGCAGCGCATCACCGTACAGGAGGCCCTGATGATCACCAACCAAGGCGGGGCCGAGTAACCCGTTCAGGTTATCTTTCCACGCATGTCGCCCTCCCTCCGTCCGCGCCCCTCCCACCCCGCCCTTTGTGCGGCCCTGGCGGGTGCACTGCTGGTGGGCGCACCCTCGGACGGCCAGGCCCAGGAGGTTGACAGCAGCCGCTACACGGTGCGCCCCACCTTCGGCCTTGGTGTGGGCATGTTCGCCTTCCTGGGCGACATCGGCAGGGGGCACAAGGGATACAGCCCCCTGGTAACGCGCGTGGGCTATGAACTGCGCGCAGGCACTCCCCTCACACCTTGGCTGGACGTGGGGCTCTACGCCCTTCACGGACGCGTTGGGGCCAACGAACGCAGCCTGGTCCGCAACCTCAACTTCGAGTCGCGCATCACCACCGGCGGCCTGCAGTTCACCTACAACTTCCACCAGTTCCTCAACCCCGGCCGCAGGGTGGAACCGTACGTATCGCTCGGCTTCGAGGCCGTGGAGTTCCTTAGCAAGACGGACCTGTACGACGCAGAGGGCCGGCCCTACCACTATTGGAGCGACGGAACCATCCGCGACCGGGCGGAGAGCGACGTGCAGGCGGCAGATGCGGTCCAGCTGCAGCGCGACTACAGCTACGAAAGCGACATCCGTGAGCTGGACCTGGACGGGTTCGGCAAGTATCCCGAGCTCACATGGGCGATCCCCGTGGGCATCGGTGCGCGCATGCACCTCGGCGGGCGGTTCGACCTGCGGGTGGGCACCACCATGCATTTCACCACCACCGACCTGATCGATGGGGTAACCGTGAACAGCCGGGAGGAACGGCAGGGGGATGCGCGCATGGACCGCTTCCTGTACAGCTCGGCATGCCTGAGCTACGGACTGGGCCAGCGCAAGCCGCGCACCCAGCAGGGCCCGGTGATCACGCCATCGGAAATGGACCTGCTCGTGCTCGCCGACGATGAGGATGGCGATGGCGTGACCGACTGGAACGACCAGTGCCCCGGCACCCCCGCCGGCATAACCGTGGATGCCAGCGGCTGTCCCCTCGATGGTGATGGCGACGGGGTGCCCGACCACCTTGACCTGGAACCGGGCTCGGCTCCAGGAGCACATGTGGACGCCAGCGGGGTAACCCTCTCGGATGAGGCTCTCCTCCAGGCCTTCCTGGCCTTCAAGGACTCGGCGAACACCCGCATCGTGCGTTCACGCGTGGAATCGTTCGGCGTACGCTCCACCACCGTGGTGCGGCAGCGTCCCCGTAATTACGCAGTAAAGGTGGGCGACGACGTGCGCGGCATCCCCGAGGATCTTATGCAGCGGATTCTGAGCATCCCGGACCTCCGTACGATCGAACAGGGTGACACCACCATCTACCTTATTGGCGACCACAGCACCCTCCCCGAAGCGCTGCGCCGCCAGCTTGAGCTGCGCAGCAAGGGCATGGAGGGCACCGTCATCGCCGAGGAGAACGGCCGGGTGATCAACGTGGACGAGGAGATCCGTCGTGCCGGCGGGATTCCCGACACCGTCGCGGCCGCGCCCGCCAGGGAGGAAGTGGTGGTACGAGTCCAGTTGGGCGCGTACCGCAACAAGCTCTCCAGGAACATCTTCACCGGCATCAAGGACCTGCTGGTGATCCAGGGCGATGATGGGCTCACCCGGTACTACACCGGCAGCTACACGGATGTGAACCCTGCGGCGAAGCACCGGGTGGACATGCTGCTCAAGGGCTTCCAGGGCGCCTTCCTCGTGGCCTTCAAGAACGGCCAGCGCGTCAGCTTGAAGGATGCGGGCGCCCGGTTGACCGGACCGGAAGACCTGCGCAGCACGCCCACCGGCGGCATCGACAAGAACCTGATCCGCTACAGGTTGCAGGTGGGCACCTTCGCCGGCAATGTGCCGATGGACATCATGGACAAGTTCATCGAGGTCGGCAACGTGACCCCCGTGCCCAGCGTGGATGCCGTACGCTACTACTACGGGGACTACCGCAGCCGCCTGGAGGCCGATGCCGCCAAGGAGGCGCTGAAGGCGAAAGGCCTCACGGATGCCTTCACCGTGGGTGCCGTGGGAGACCGGCTCATCCCGGCCGAGGAGGCCGACCGCCTCCTGGCCGAGCCCTGATCCACCGATGCCGCGCCCGAGCGCGGATTCTGCGGCGCCGCGGTTACCTTTTCGCCAGAACCGCCCGCCATGACACGTTCCTGGTCACGCCTGCTGCTTCTCCTGCTTCCCGTCGTACACGGCTGCCGCCACACGAACATCCCCAGGCCGGACCCCGTCTTCGCACCATACATCACCGCGTTCACGGCTGGACCGGTATCCTGTTCCGCACCGGTACTGGTAAGGCTGGCGGAGGGTCTGGACTACACCGATACGAGCGCGGCCAACCTGGCCACCCTGTTCGACCTCGACCCTGCGGCGGAGGGCAGCGTCCGATGGCATGACGACCATACACTTGCCTTCGTGCCCAAGGCACCGCTGGAGCCCGGCACCATCCATGTGGTCGATTTCCATCTGGGAAGGCTGGTGAAGGTCCCCAACAACACGTCCACCTTCCGCTTCGGCTTCCGCACGCTGGAGCAGCACTTGGCGGTGGAGCTGGCCGATGTGGCCGCTATGGACCCCGGGGAAAGCACGGTGCAGAGCATCTCCTGGCGGGTCAACACCGCGGACCATGCAGGTCCGGATGCGCTCCTCTCGTGCTTCCGGGCCGAACTGGACGGGCGCGTCCTGCGGCTGCGCCTCACCAGCACGCCCGACGGGTTGCGGCATGACCTTGTCGCGGACAGTGTGGTGCGCGGTCCACGCGCGACCATGCTGGAACTCGCTTGGGACGGAGGCGCCGTGGGCAGCACCGACAAGGGCCGGACTGAACTGGCATTGCCCGAGGCCGGACGCTTCACCCTGCTCGGCGCACGGACCGCCTACGAAGGGGACCACCAGGTGCGGCTGCTCTTCTCCGAGGCGCCCGATCCGGACCAGGAGCTCGCTGGGCTCGCGGGCATCACGGGCGCACCACCGGCATCCATCGCCCTGGACGGCAACGCCCTCGTGGTTCAGCCTGCCGACCCACAGGTGGGTGATGTGGACGTGTTCGTGGCCGGCGGTCTGCGAAGCCGGGCGGGAAGCCCCCTTGCAAGGGACACCACAGTGCGGATGCGCTTCCCAGAGCCCGGACCGGCCGTGCGTTTCGTTGGCGAGGGCGTGGTGCTGCCCACCACAGGAGGCCGCAAGGTGCCCTTCGAGGCTGTCAACCTGCGTGCCGTCGCCGTCCGCATCATCCGTATACACGCCGACAACATCCCCCAGTTCCTGCAGGCCAACGACCTCGCCGGCGAGAACGAACTTGCCCGTGTTGGGCGCGTGGTGGCCGAGGAGGACGTACCGCTCACCGGCACGGACGGAACGGCCCCGGGCCGCTGGAACCGCTACTTTCTCGACCTGGACCGCATGATCGCGGCCGATCCAGGCGCCATCCACCGCGTGGAGATCGGCTTCCGCCAGGACCAGGCTGCCTTCGCATGCACTGGCGATGCTCCGCCGGCGCCGGAGCAATGGATGAGCGGCCATACCGAGGTGCCCAAGCCGGACGAAAGTGCATTCGACCAAGCCGGCTATTACTACGTGGGCGACGACAGTTGGTACGACGAGGACTACGACCACAGCAGGCGTGACGACCCCTGCTCGTCCAGTTATTACGGCGCCCGGCGTAAGGTGAAGCGCAACATCCTCTCGAGCGACCTCGGCCTCCTGGCCAAGCGCAATGCCAGCGGCGGCCTGCACGTGGTGGTGAGCGACATCCGCACCGGGGCGGCCGTGGGTGGGGCGCAATTGGACGTGCTGGACCTGCAACTGCGTTCCGTGGGCACACTGACGACCGATGCACAGGGCATTGCGGAATTGAAGGACCCGGCGCATGTTCCCTTCCTTGTGGTGGCGCGGTCCCTCGACCAACGCGGCTACCTGCGCGTGGACGATGGTTCCGCCCTCGACGTGAGCGCCTTTGACGTGGGCGGCAGCGCCCTCCCGAAAGGCCTGAAGGGACACCTTTTCGGTGAGCGCGGCGTGTGGCGGCCGGGCGACTCGCTGCACCTGGCGTTCATCCTGCACGACCGCGAACGCGCGCTTCCCAAGGACCATCCGGTGGTTCTGGAGCTCATCGATCCGCGCGGCCGCATCACGCACAGGAGCGTGCGCCGGCAGGCCACCGGGGACCAATACGGCTTCCCCTGTGCCACGTCCGCCGATTCGCCCACAGGGACGTGGACTGCGCGCGTCACCGTGGGCGATGCCACCTTCCAGCGGCCGCTGCGCATCGAAACAGTGAAGCCCAACCGCATGCGCATCGCGCTGGACCTGGGTGAAGGGCCAGTACTGGCCGCGCAGCTGCCACGGCCTACACACCTGCAGGCCACATGGCAGCATGGTGCACCAGCGGCACAGGCACCGGTGGTGGTCTCGGTGGGACTCTCCCGCGCCGAGTTCAAGCCGACCGGTGCAGCCGGTTTCCTGTTCGATGACCTGGGCCACCAGCTCACCGAGGGCGAGACCGTGGTCTTCGAGGGCCGCACCGACGACGCCGGCCATGCCCGCTTCCCATTCGATCTGCGGACCGCCCCCGGAGCGCCCGCCGCACTGCGCCTCAACGTGGTCAGCCGGGTGAGCGATCCCGGCGGGGATGCCAGCACGGACCGCCAGGAGACCGTACTCCACCCCTACCGCAGCTACGCCGGTGTGCGCCCGCCTCCGCCCGATGGGCCCTGGGAGAACCACACCGCGGGCACCATGCACCACTTCGATGTGATCAGCATTGACGCCAGCGGCCGCCCCCTGCCCGCCCATACCCTGCAGGTACAGGTCCTCAAGGTTGACGAGGAACGCTGGTGGGAAGGCGCCATGGACGGCCCCACCAGCGGCCGCATCGGGGAATCGCTGCGGGTCCTATCCACCCGGATGGTGACCACCGATGAGCGCGGACGCGGCATTGTGGACCTGAACGTGGACCCGTCCGCGTGGGGACGGCACCTCGTGCGCGTGGAGGATCCAGCCAGCGGCCATGTTTCCGTCGCCATGATCCATTTCACGCCGGCCAGCGCAGCGGCGGCGGCCGACCGTCCGCGTGATCCCGCGGCGACCCGTCTTGCCGTGACCGTGGCAAAGGAGGTGCACACACCGGGTGAGGACGTCATGCTCACCATCCCGTCAACCGCGAAGGGCAGTGCCATCGTGAGCCTGGAGAGCGGGCACCGCGTGCTGTCGATCACGCGCATTCCCCTCACCCCAGGGGGTACCATCCACCGATTCAAGGCCACTGCGGCCATGATGCCCAACATACACGCGCACGTCACCCTGCTGCAACCGCACGGCGACGTCGCCAACGATCTCCCCATCCGCCTCTACGGTGTGGTTCCGGTGCGTGTGGAGGATCCCGCCACTCACTTGGCACCCGTCATCGATGCGCCCAGAGAGATCAAGCCGGGAAGGCCCTTCACCATCGCGGTCTCGGAGAGGTCCGGACGCGCCATGAACTACACGCTCTATGCCGTTGATGAAGGCCTGCTGGACCTCACCCGCTTCCGCACACCGGATCCATGGGCGCAGATCTATGCACGAGAGGCCCTGGGAGTGCAGAGCTTCGACCTGTACGACAAGGTGATCGGCGCCTTCGGCGTGCAGGCCGAACGCGTGTTGGCGGTGGGGGGAAGCGACGGCGGCGGCCCAGTGGACCCCTCGCGCATCGGGCGCTTCAAGCCGGTTGTGCTGCACGCGGGCCCCCTTGCACTTGGTCCAGGACAGCGAGCCGAGCACACCTTTACCATCGAGAACTATGTGGGCAGTGTGCGCGTGATGGTGGTGGCCAGCCACGTCGATGGCGCCTACGGACATGCGGAACATGCGGTACCGGTGCGGCAACCCTTGATGGTGCTCGCCACCCTTCCCCGTGTACTCGGTCCCGGCGAAGAGGTGGACCTGCCCGTGACGGTCTTCGCGATGGAAAAGGGCATGCGGGATGTGGCGGTGTCCGTTTCGGTCGATGGGAACCTGGAGGCGGCCGGTCCACGGACCGGTCAGTTGCGGTTCAACAGCACCGGGGAAAAGGTCGTCCGTTTCAAGCTGCGTACGAAGGAGCACACAGGCGCTGCCCGCGTCATGGTGAGCGCCCAGGGCGGCAGCGAACGTGCCTCCACCCGGATCGATCTCGGCGTACGCGCATCCACGCTCCCCCTAACACGCGCCGATGACGGCTCCGTGCAGGCAGGCGGGAAGGCCGAACTCAGCATCACCCCACTGGGCGTGGCGGGGACCAATGCATTGATGATCGAGGTTTCCGACCTGCCACCCCTGGGACTGGAACGCCGCTTGCGCGAACTGCTCGGCTACCCCCATGGCTGCCTTGAACAGACCGTATCAAAGGCCTTCCCACAGCTCTATCTCGACGGCCTGGTGGACCTCTCTGATGCGATGAAGGCGCAGATCCGCTCGGACGTGGGAACGGCGGTGGGCAAGCTGTCGGCACTGCAACGCGGGGATGGTCATTTCAACTACTGGCCCGGTGCCGTGGTGCATGACGACTGGAGCAGCATCTATGCCGGGCACTTCCTGCTGGAGGCGGGAAGGCTGGGGCACACGATACCCGCCACCATGCGCAGCAAATGGACGGACGCGCAGCGCCGTGCAGCACGCGCGTGGTCGCCGAAGGCCGACCACCGTTCGTCCTTCATACAGGCCTACCGCCTGTATGCACTTGCCTTGGCAGGAGCCTCCGAGCCCGCCGCCATGAACCGCCTGCGCAGCATGGCCGGCCTGGAACCGATGGCGCGCTGGACCCTGGCGGCCGCATACGCAGAGCTGGGCCGGTCGGACGCCGCAGCAGCTGTGACCCAGGGCCTGCCCTATGCCATCGCCGACTACAACGAGCTCGGTGACACCTACGGCAGCGGCATCCGCGATGAGGCACTGATCGCTCTTGGCCTCGTGCGCGCAGGTCGCCAGGCGGATGCAGCACCTGTTGTACGGCGCATCTCCGAGCGGCTCGGGAGCGACGCGTGGATCAGCACACAGGGCACCTCCTTCGCCCTTATGGCGGTTGCCCGCTTCAGCGCGTCCAACGGCTCCGGCAACGGGCTCGACCTCGCCGTGGCGATCGACGGACGTCCCGTGGCGGTACGGATCGGCCGGCCGCTCTGGAGGCAGGTGATCGATGCGCCCGATGCCCCGCACACCGTGCAGGTGGCGAACAACGGCAAGGGCATGGTCTTCACCCGCATCACACGCACCGGCACACCACGGCAGGGCGAAGAACCCGCCTCATCCAATGGTCTCGCCATGAGCGTGAGCTACACCACATTGGACGGAAGGTCGCTGGACCCGGCGCGCCTCACCCAAGGCACGGACCTGCTGGTGCGCATCGAGCTGGCTGCAACCGGTGCCGATGCCATCCTGCGCAACGTAGCGCTCACCCAACTGTTCCCGTCGGGATGGGAGGTTCGCAACACGCGGATGGAGGGCATGGAGGGCGCCTACGCGGACAGCCCGTTCACCCACCAGGACATCCGGGACGACCGCGTGATGACCTATTTCGACCTTGTACGCGGCCAGCGGGCCGTATTCCACCAGCGTGTGACGGCGGCGTATGCCGGACGATTCCACCTGCCCGGTGTTCAGGTGGAGGCCATGTATGATGCGCACATCCATGCTCGCAGCAAGGGGATGCCGGTGCAGGTGCTGGCGCCGGGTGCCGACGCGCAGGCCGCACGATGAGCGGTGGGATGATTAAACTTGCAGGACAGAACGCATGACCATGAACCTTCGCCGCATACTTCTTGGCGCCGCCGGCAGCCTCCTTGCACTGGCCCTGCATGCCCAGCAACCCACCAGCGCCGCGTTCCTTGTGGGCGAGGAAAAAGGTGGCCGCGTCATCCTCTCCGCCGTGATGACCGTGGATGCCGACCTGTCCAATGAGGCCATCATGGCACGCTTCGGAAAGCTGCCCGCAACCGTGCCCGTCGGCCGGTGGTCCGTGGTGCGAAACACCAGCGAGGACGGTGCGCGAAAGGCACTGGCCGACCTGGAAGCCAAGTACCGTGCAAGCGGGCGCATGGTGAAGCCGCTGAAGTAGGCCGCGAGCGATCCCATGACCGGAGGCGCCTGCCGGAGCCTCCGGTCATTCCGCCCCCAGCAACAGCACAGGCAGCACCGACCTGGCGCCCGTGTGCCGGAACACTTCCAGCAAGTATCCGCCGGGCGCCAGGTGGGCCACATGCAGTTCCGTACGCACCTGCACACAGACCTCCCGCATCACCACCGAGCCATCCATGGCGCGGAGGATCAGTTCAAGCGGCGCACCCGCGGTCCCCGCGTCCACCACCAGGCGGTCCCTTGCCGGTACCGGGAACACCGCGATGCCCGACGACACGCTTTCAGGAACCGTGTTCGCACACGGCGCACGCGCACCATCGAGCACCGTGACGCCAAGATCAAGCGGGTCCAGCCACACTTTCAGCTTCTGCGCAGGGGCGTTGGGGTTCTGGGTCCAATGGAAGCTCATTTTACCGTAATAGTCGGGCTGGTCGGGCCCGGATCCAGGCAGTCCGCATCCATCGTCCACGCAGCAACTGGTGCCTCCCGACAGGGTGCCGATCACGCGACCAGCCGCATCGATGAGCGGGGCGCCCGATGAACCAGGCTCGGTGACACCATGCCCGTTGAGCGTGGCCGACCACTTCACATACCAATGGCTGTATGGCCCTCCTGCCACCCACTGGGACGTGAGCAGGTTCATGGCATAGGTGCTCACCTTCTTCTCGCCGCCCTGCGGGTGATGGATCGTGACCCCGCTGTTGCTGGGCGTACCCGATGCGTCCCAGCCCGACCAATAGGGTTCGTAGGCGGCAGGGATGGTGCCGAAGGCCTCCAGCAGCAGGAAATCCGATCCGTCGAAGCCGCCGTCGTTGCTGTCCGCGCGGCGGTAACAGCCGGTGATATAGCGTGTCTGGTCCGCAGTGCCGGCATCGCACCCGGTGCGTTGGTAGCCGAAATAGAACTTGTAGTCCTGCAGATCGGCCGCAGTGGAATTGATGCCGCAGTGCAGGGCCGTGAGGATGAAGGGGCGGCAATCCTGCGCCGTGTTATTCATGAGGGTGCCAGAACACCAGATCAGCGCACCCCCGGCCCGCACACCTACACGCACCACTGCATCACGCTGTTCTCCGAATGACAGGCCCTCCGGGCAGTTTACATCCACCTCGCACGGGTCGGCCTTGGCCAGATCAATGGCGCGGAAGGTGTGGCCCACCTCCACCACGCGGAAGGAGCCCTTCTCCCGGGCGCCAGCGGGACCGGTCAGTTCGAGCACACAGCACGAACCGGTCACGCGCGGCAGCGCCAGTCGACCACCCGCAGGCACATCGCCGGCCTCAACGACCACGACAACCCTTCCCGTGGCGTCCTCACGCAGCACCAGGCGCTCAGCTGCCTCAAGGTGTACATCAGCGAGGAAGGGCTCCACAGCAAGGGCCCCGGGCGAACAGACCTTCACGGCACGCATCGCCCGACCCTGCTGCTCCCGCACCGGACCGTCCGGAAGGTGCGCCGGTCCAAGCACGGGCAGCACCACGCCGTATAGCGGTGGCTGCCCGGCGGCCCGCGCCGATGCATCCAGCGCAAGTGCACCCGCCTCCTCGAAGGCCGCGGCACGGATGACGGGCGGCCATGCGCGCTCCTGAGCGCAGAGCGGCGTGGCCAGCGTGAAAGCGCACAGGAGACCGAGCGGGAATGTGATCGGGAGAGCCATGCCGGACGAAGCTACCGCGGGCACCTGAAAAAGGAAGGGGGCCCGAGGGCCCCCTTGCCAGTGTCGTCAGCGGTCGATCAGCGCAACAGGGTGATGTGGCCCTGCTTCTTGACCTCGGAACCGTCGTTGCCCACGCCGATGAACACGAAGTAGTACGTCCCCTCGGAGATATTGGAGCTGGGCTTCCAGATGAGCTTGTTCGTCGTGGTCTGGGGCGCGCTGTGCACCTTGGTGCCCCAGCGGTCGTAGATGGTCATTTCCACGCTCTTCCAGCCGCGCAGGTCGAGGTATTCGAAGGTGTCGTTGTTGCCGTCACCGTTGGGGCTGAACACGTTGGGGATCTCCACCACCGGGTCCGGCAGGACGATCACCGTGTCCTGGTAGAAGCCCGTGCAACCCTGGTCGCTCACCCCGTTCAGGGTGATGATGTACACCCCGGCGTTGTTGAACACATAGGTGGGCTCGAACTCGGTGGAGGTACCCGTCGTGTCGCCGAAGTTCCAGTTGAACAGCACCACGTTCGAGGAGGAGGTGTTGTCGAAGAAGACTTCCAGTGGGGAAACGCCCTCGTTCGGCAGGGGCACGAAGCTCACATCGGCGGGGGGGTCCCACGTGGTGGTCACGGTGGCGGTGCCGAAGCAACCCAGCCCAGGATCACCCACCGTCACCGTGTAGCTAGCCGGGGAGGTCACGGGCACCACGTCGGTCACCGCAGCATCCGGGTCGGACAAGCCCACCGTGGGCGACCAGCTGTAGGTCAGCAGATCCTCATTCACGCCGGCACAGACACGGAACCGCAGGTTGGGACGGTCGGCGCTCTCACCCTGGTTGACAAAGGGTGCCGTGGACCCGTCACAGAGGTTGGCCCCGTCGGTGTAGTTGAAGATGACGGAGGTATACCCGGTGTTGGTGGAGAACGTGGGGGAGTTCTGTGTAAAGCCGTTGGGGTAGTTGCTGAAGCAGAACTCCACCACCACGTTGGACACGCCGTCCCAGTTGAAGCCGGGATTC
>CAZUNW010000047.1:12402-12856 GCA_964621425.1 uncultured Chryseobacterium sp.
AGTTGTTCCAGCCGGTGGTGATGGGCACGTCGGTGGGCCCGAAGACGGGGAATAGGCCGGTGTCGAAACCCTGGTCGATGTTCAGGGAATCCAGCGTGGTACAACCCATGTGGATCTGCCAGGCCGGATAGGTGGACAAGCCGTTCACAGCGGCCACGTTCATGGCAAGTTCATTGATGGTCCCGCCGGTGAAGCCAAGGGCGAGCAGTTCGCTGGCCCGGACCAGCACCTGGTGGCGGGCGCTATTGTACCAGTTGCCGAACGGTGCGGGATAGGACGTGGTTGTGCCCTGCACCGTGCCGGTGCCCAGCTCAAAATCAGCCACGATCCCCGAAGTGCAGCCTGCGAAATTCTGCCCGCAATAGATGGGTGGCGAATTATCGATCTCCACGGTGAACGTGGTTCCCTGGCCCTCGCAGAAGCGGCCCAGCAGCTGCTCGAGCTGAACGGTGCC
>CAZUNW010000048.1:0-12602 GCA_964621425.1 uncultured Chryseobacterium sp.
CCGATCTGGCCGGACACGTTCGGGCAGTTGTCCTGCGCGTTGCACACACCGTCGTTGTCCGTGTCACCGCTGGGCGTGCCGGCGCACTGGCAGTTCGCGTTCAGCACGTCGTTGGTCGTGCAGGGGTTATTGTCGTTGCAGGCCGTGCCCGGGAGAGCGGAGCCGCCCGGCACGCCATTGCAGTCGATGGTCTGGCCCACGCACTGGCAGTTGGCGTTGTACGTATCGTTGCCCGTGCTGGCGTTGCCGTCATTGCAGGCGGTGCCGGGCAGGGCCGTACCACCCGGGGTGCCGGCGCAGTCGATCACCTGGCCAACGCACTGGCAGTTCGCGTTGTACGTGTCGTTGCCCGTGTTTGCGTTGCCATCGTTGCACGCGGTGCCGGGCAGGGCGGAGCCGCCGATCACACCCAGGCAGTCCGGGGTGCAGTTGCCCACGTTGAACGCGGAGCTGTAAATGGCGTCCGTCTTGTCCAGGCCGTTCAAGGAGATGAAGAAGTCCTTGTTGTTGGCCGTGGTGTAGGCGTCGTTGACGATGTTGAACGTGGCGCATCCGGTGTTGTTGATCACCGGGATGGTCATCAGGACACGCTCCGTGTTCGCCGACCACGCCTGACCGGGGCATGCCGCGCTGATGGAGTTGAACCCGAAGGCGTTGAAGGTGTAATAGCGGAAGGCACCGTTCACGATCTCCCCGTCACCGGAAGCGCTGATGAAGAATCCCCCCGGGCAGAACTGCGTGATCGCGTTGATGTCCAGGCTCGCACCGGAGGCATTATTCCAGCGGATGGTGAAAGTCAGCGAGGACATGATCTGGTTGAAGGAGGCATCCGGCCTTACACGCACCTCCAGGACGTTTGGAGTGGCGTTCGGGAAAAGGCCGATGTCCACGAGCGGCTGCGCCGTGGCGCCTGTCCCCAGGGACAGGGCGAGGAGCGCGCCCAAAAGGGTCCGCTTCCTGGTCTTGGGTCGGGAGAACATCATCAGGGTTTGGTTTTGGTCAGGGGGTGCGTTGACTACCGTCAGCCAATATAATGGATCCGCAGAGGGCTCAGGGCAACTGTTCGACGCGCGTGGCCGTGGGCACGATGCCACCAATGTTCACAAGGATGGGATCGCGGTCATTTGCGGAGCCGGCGTACTTCACCAGGCCGTCCATGGTGACATCCGTGGTGTGGTAGCCGTTCAGTACGGCCGTGGGCAGGACACCGCCGATGGCCTGCAATACATCGTCCCGGTCGTTGTTCGTGCCGGTGTACTTGATGACAGCGTCGCGGCGGGCATTCCCGGTCCAGAGGACCATCACACCGTTGGCTGCCTTGCGGGCATCGGTACCCCAAGTGCCCGTGGCCGGGGCGGTCAGGTCGACAAACGGGGCAGTGCCCCCCCAAGTCACCGCACTCGCCGTCATGGCTCCAAAGTGGTTGCGATGGCGCACGGCCACGTAGTAGGAGCCTGCGGCCACACCGAACTGCGGCAGGCCACCCTGCGCGCCGATGACCTGGCCGTTGCGGCACAGGAGAGCACTGCGCGTGGCCAGTACCTGCGCGGGGTCGGTGGAGGAGCGCAGCTCTAGCAGCACCCAGTCCACAATGGCGTTGGGACCGGTCACCGCCAGCAGGGTCGGGTCCAGGGCCTCGCCCCCCCCGACGACGTGGGTGAAGCCCATCGCCGTGAAGGGCTCCGTGGAGGGGATCAGGCTTGCCGAGCGCAGGTTGTCCCTCATCAGGCCCGTACCACCATCGTAGGCGCCCTCCAGGAACACCCGGAGATCCAGCTGGATGGCGTTGGTCACGTTGGCCGTGACCTGCGTGCGCGGACCCACCGCCACAACATCGTCCGTGCGGACCTTCCAGTCGTAGAGGTAGTAATAGAACTGGCTTCCTCCGGTGCTTCCGGTGATGGAGCCCACCGTACCGATCGCATAGGGGTAACTCACGCCACCATCGCTGCGCCAGAGCTGACGATACACATCGGAGTTGTCGTCGTAGGCCGTGATGCGGTGCTGGGTGCCGGCCGGAACACGCCAATTCACCGTCACCGTGCTCATGCCATTCGGCAGCTCCACGTATTTCTCCTCGATCAGGTTCCCCACCCGGTCAAACAGCACGAAGTGGCGCTTGCCAACGCCATTGGCGTAGACCTTGAAGGACTCCAGCACGAAGGGCTCATAGGCATCGAAGAGCTGGTATTGCTTGGAGTCGCTGTACGCTCCGGTGCCTGAATTGTCAGGCTTCCCGACGGAGAGGTTCACGCCGGCGGAAACCGTGCGTCCCTCGGCCCAGTAGGAGGTCGTCTGGTTCAGCACGGGCGTGGTGAAGGTCGTTCCCGTACCCACCTCGTTGCCGCCCACGGCAGCGTCAAACCAGCGCAGGTTGCTTCCGGTGGCGGAGAGCTGGGCCGTGTTGCCGCTCACCACGGTGGCACCTGTGCCGGCAGGTGCGGAAGGTGCACTGATCTGGGTCACCACCATGCTGGGGGTGGCCAGGGAGCCACAGGGGGCCGTCACGGTGCAGGAGTATGTACCCGGCGTGGTCACCGTGATGCTGCGCGTGGTGGCCCCGGTGTTCCAGAGGTAGCTGTAACCAGGGGCCGAGGACAGCACCACGCTGCCGCCAGGGGCCAGCACAGTGCGGCCGGATGCGTTCATGAACGCACTGCCGCCGCTGTTCGCGGCGGACTGCAGGGCCAGGCTGAACGGGATGGCCGTCCAGTTGTTCTCCTCGTTCTCCTCCCGCCACGCGTTCAGGGGGTCCACATCGGCCACGATCCAGTAGTTGCCGTTGCACAAACCGGGCAGGAGGTTGATCCACATACCGTCCAGGCTTTCGCTGTAGATGTCGTTCTTGCCCACCGAAATACCCTGGAAGTTCTCGCCACAGCCGTAGCCCACGCCCAATCCGCTGTTGGGGAACTGGGTGGTGGAGAGGCTGGTGCCCTGGTTGTACAGGTGGGATGTGCGGCAGTGGCCCGGGCTGTTGCTGCATGTGCTCAGGTCCATCAGGCAGAAACCGAGCTTGCCGCCGCTGGCCACGATCGGCCACTGGCGGGGATCGGACACACCGGGCTGCTCAAGGCGGAGCGTCATCGTGGTCCAGTCGTCCACGTGGTAGTGGTTGTGCGTGGGGTGGTAGGTCATCGTGCCCGCCAGCTGGTCCACGTAGTTCATCGTGTTCCCGTTCTTGGAATAGATCCGCTGGTACAGGCGCTGCTTTGCAGCGAACCCGTTCGGGCAGGTGTAGCCGTTGTTGTCCGTGGGCAGGTAGGCCGACATGGTGTCCGTGCCGCAGATGAAGGTGCGATAGCCCTGTTGGTTCACGCCGCGCGCCTCCAGGGGTCCCCGGCCCTGGTTGGGCGTGGAACCGCTTACGCGAAGTCGGCCCGCGTTGCCCGAGGCCGTCTGGCTGTATTCGGACGGGCCCGAGGAATAGGTCTGCAGCGCATACCAGCTGATCTGGATGTCGGGCAGGAGCTCACAGGAACCCGTGCCGTTCAGGCAGGTGCAACTTGTGGCGTTGGTCACCGTACACTGGGCATCAGCATTCTGCTGGAGGCTGAGGACGAACGGTGCTGCGAGCACCAGGGCGTAACGCTTCATCATGGACTTGGGGGGAAGGACGGTTTCGCGAAAAGCGAGCCGCAAGTTAGATGAACAATGGATCAGGGTCAATGCACCTGGAAGGATGCTGCGACCACCCCTTGGGATCCCACACACCGGAGCACATAAAGCCCCGGCCTCAGGCCCTGCATATCAGCCGTGAAGGGCACCATGTCCACAAACCCGGAGCGCACCTGCCGCCCGGAGGCATCGAACACCACCCAGGAGGCTCCTGCGCCCAGCGCACCACCAGCCACCGTGAGCGGTCCGGACGTGGGGTTGGGATGAACGGATAGGGGTGCGGGGGGGCGGCCCTCGGGGACCGACACGCCCGGGTTGAAACGCGCCGCGCCGCCAAAAAAGGTCGCCGCCCAGAGATATCCGTCCGGCCCAAAGCACAGCTGCTCCACCGAATTATCCGGCAGGCCGCTGGTCTGTTCGTTGAACACCGTGTATACACCGCCCGGCGTGCGCTGGATCACGCCGTTCAACTGGGTACCTATCCACAGGCGGGATGCGTTGTCCTGCACAAGGCAGGTGAGCGAATTGGACGGAATGGGGGAATTGAAGGTGGTGTACTGGAACCACGGTCCGCCATTCCAGGGCCCACCCTGCCGGAGCAGCCCGCCGGCCGGGCAGGCCAGCCAGCGCTCCTCGGCCAGCGTATCGATCAGTACACCATACTGGGTATTGTCAGGGAACTGGTCGATGAAGGTCGCATGTACCTGCACAACAGTGTCCGCCAGGTAGTGGAATCCCCCATTGATCGTACCGATGGCCACCAGGCCATCCGGGGCCACCGCCACATCGCGCACATTGCTCCCGTTCAACACCAGCCCGTTATGGCTGGTGGGCTGGTCGGTGTAGATGCGCCATTCCGTTCCGGTGTGGCAGGCAAGACCTCCGACCGTGCCCACCCAGGCCCAGCCGCGGTGGTCGAAGGTGATGCAGTTCACCTGGTCGGCCGGCAGCGGGCTGTTCTGGGTGGAGAACACCTCCCACCCCACCCCATCGTGCACCACCAGCCCGTAAAGCGCGGTGCCGATCCACAGGTCACCGTTCGGCGCCAACGCAAGCGCGCGGATGTCGTTCTCTGGGAGGCCGGAATTGCCCGTCTGGTATACGGTCCAGTCCGTTCCATCGAACTTGCAGAGGCCCCAATCGGTGCCCACCCACATGTTACCGCTGCCATCCGGCGACAGCGCGCGCACGGTGTTGCTCGGCAGCCCGGCGGTGACCATGTCGAACACCTCCCAGCTCTGGGCGCCGGCCCCGACCGGAAGCAGCACCGCCATGAGCAGCGCCACCGGCTTCATGCCCGGGTGAACGGCGACCAGCTTCCGCATGCGTTGACCGGCATCAAGGCAGCTGTTCCACCCGGAAGGCGGTCGGAACGGTGCCGCCCAGATTCACCAGAATGGGGTCGCGGTCGTTGGCGGAGCCTGCGTACTTCACCACGCCGTCCATGGTCACGTCCTCCGGCCAATAGCCAGTGACCGTGGTGGTCGGAACCGTGCCACCGATGCGCACCAGGATCGGGTCCCGGTCGTTGCTGCCACCGGCGTACTTCAACTGGGCATCGCGCAGCACGTTGCCTGCCCAGAGGAGACGCACTGACCCTGTCGACTTGCGGGCATCCGTGCCGAAGGCGGGCTGGCCCGATGAAGCCATGTCAACGGTGGTCGGTGCGGATGACAGTGTGACGGGGTCGGCTGTCATGGCCCCGAGGTGGTTGCGGTGGCGCACCACCACGTGGTAGTTGCCGGGCACGGCCAGGAAGGCGATCGGCGAGGTGCCGTTCTCAGCCACCACGTCCCCATCGCGTTGCAACAGGGCCGGGCGGGTGGCGACAACGGTTGTCGGGGTGGCCGCATCACGCAACTCCACGTGCACCCAATCCACAATGGCATTGCTGCCGGTGCGTCCGAGCACGCCGGGCTGGGCCACCTCACCCCCACCACCGGCCGCCTGCGTGAAGCCAAGGGCTGTGTAGGGTTCGGTGCCGGGCACAAGACCGGCGGCCCGCAGGCCATCGTTCATCAGGCCGCTTACAGCATCGTAGGGCCCGTCCAGCATCATGCGCAGGGCAACGGGCACACCGTTGCGCGTCAGCTCGATGTTGTCCAGGTAGAGGTTGTTGCCGTACCCGCAGATGCCCACGAACCTCACCTGCAGCCGCTGGCCATCGAAGGCGCTCAGGTCAAGGTCGTTCAATCGCCACTGCGCACAGGCCGATGGCGTGTAGGCGGATGTCGTGGTCGTCGCGGTCGCCAGGGCGCCTGCGCTCTGGGCGAACACCGTGGTCCAGGTCAGCCCGCAATCGGCGCTCACCTGCACAAGAAGGCTGTCCACGTAGGCACTGCTGTATTGGGCGTATGCATGGTGGAAGCGCAGTCGCGTACCCGCCGAACCCGCCAGGTCCAGCAGCGGGCTGATGAGACGGTCCTGCTGTCCGGCCGCGTTGTAGGAATAGTAGTCGATGCGCCAGGCACGGCTGGTGGCGCAGAGCGCACCGTTGGTGAGGCTGACGTTGCTCCAGGTGGTGGAGTTATCGGGGTTCTGCAAGGTCCACCCCGCGGGCACCTGCGCCGTTGACTCGAGGTTCTCCGTGTAGGGTGCCGGGGTGGGTGCAGCGTAGGTGAACGTGTACGTGAGCACATCATCCACCGCGTATTGATCGCCCGTGAGCAGGGTGCTCACCTGCATGGTGTGGGCACCCAGCGCGAGGGTGGGCAGGGGCGCGGAAAAGGTGAAGACCGCGCTGCCCTGCGGGGCCAGAGTGCCGGTGAAGGTCTCGGTGACCGCCGGCGCTCCATCGAGGCTGAAGCTCACCCCGAAGTTGGACTGGGGCTGCAGGCCATTGTTACGGACCACCACACTGACCGCGGGGCCCAGGTTGCAGTCGTTCACCGTGGGCGGTGCCGGATTCACCACCGAGCTGATGCCCACGTTCGCGTTGAAGGGAAGGTCGAAGGCCTCCACCTGGTCGGAGCGGCTTCCCGTGCTGCCCTGGCTCGCACTGAATCCCAGGCCACGCCGGGCGAAGGCGGCCCAGATCAGCGACTGGTTGGCCCCGCCATAGAGCACCTGGTCGGCCTGGAGGATCGCGTTCCGGCCGTCCACGAAACCGGGGTTGCAGGGCGTGTAGCGCAGCCCCTCGGTGACAAGGTTCAACGCGATGTTGTTCCCGGCCGTGCCGTTGTAAAGGTCACTGCTGAACCCGTATTGGGCGATCAGGTCCCACGTCATCTCCCACAGCATGGTGCACCACACGAAACCGATGCCGTGCGGCACGCTCACGCCCGAGTTGGTGGACGCGTAGGTGTATGCGTTCACCCCGAAGTTCGTGGAATAGGGTGCCGGCCGGATGCCGCCGCCCGTGGTGGGCTGGCCGATCACATAGGTCCCGATGCCGCGCGCCGTGCCGGGCAGGTCGCCCGGCTTCATGGTGAGCATCAACCCGTAATAGTCGCTCCATCCCTCTCCCATCTGCTCGGAATTGCCCAGGCAGCTGGTGTTGGACGGACCGCCGACGAGCCTGTTGCTGATGCCGTGGCCATACTCGTGCACGATCACCCCGTTGTCCAGATCGCTATCCCTGGCCGGCGTGGTGTAGGTCCACCGGAACATCTGCATGCGGGGCGCGCCCCCGTCCGGCGGGGTTCCAAAGTTGGCATTGTTGGTGCCGCTGCCATCCTGGGCGTCGGCATTGACCGCGTCGTTGCCAGCACCACCGTTGCCGTAGTTGTTCGCCTGGAAATTGCCGCTCACCTCATCAAAGCCGTACTGGTACATCACGTCATGGATGATGTTGTTCCAGTAGAACAGGTTGGTGATGGCCGCCGACTCGTAGTTGATGGGCTCCTGGCTCAGGTTCAGCGGGAAATCGAAGTCAAGCGTGGCACCGCCATTCGGGCTGAAGCCTGGCGAATTGTTGTTGTCCCGGTCCTCGCTGGCGTAGACGTTGTTGCCGCGGGTGATGGTGTACTCCGCTCCCGGTGCACCATCGGTGTCGTTCCATCCAAAGGGCGATGCGTTGGCCGCAGCGGCCCAGGGAGCGTTCACCATCGACCGCGTCCCGTGCGCGGGGCTCTCCAAGGGGACCGCGTACACGTTCATGTCGTTGGCCACGGCGGGAGCGGGAGCCTCACCGTGTCCGTGGGGTCCATGCAGCGCATGCGCCCCGTTCGGTTCATCGAAGCGACACTGGCTCACCCAGTCGTTGCGGTCGAGTTCCTCGCCGGTCGCGGCATCCAAACGAACGTTCCACCAATGGGACCCGTCCGGCAGGTAAAGCGTCACGTTCCACGCGGCGAAAAGTCCGCCCCCCTGCTCCATCAGGAAGAGGCGCACCTCGGGGTCCTCCGTGGAGATGCCAGTGCGGTCGAAGATGTACCGATGTTCCTGCTCATCGGCGCCCTTGCGCACCAGGGCGACCGGACGGAGGCCCTCCATGGCCATTACGCGCTCCAGCGCC
The DNA here is from genome assembly GCA_964621425.1 of uncultured Chryseobacterium sp. Classification (GTDB taxonomy): domain Bacteria; phylum Bacteroidota; class Bacteroidia; order Flavobacteriales_F; family PHOS-HE28; genus PHOS-HE28. The sequence goes on from CAZUNW010000048.1 coordinate 8,075, forward strand.
TGCTCGGGCGAGAGGACCACTCCCCCTTTCGGGGGCCTTGCGCCGGCCCCGCGCACAAGGCGGTCATGCATGGTGACAATGGAACCATCGGGGCGCATATGGAGCGCCACCTCTGTGCCATACACCTCCAGTCCGCCAACCGACTGCCGCATCCAGGCATGCAGGATACCAGTGCGCCGGTCGGTGTAGGCATCCGTAAGTACAAGGCCATCAAGGTCGGCGGCCAGGTGGCCTTTTTTCAGCAATTCGGCACGAGCCGCCGCAACGGGATCACGTGGCAGCGCTTGGGCAGCAAGGGGACCGGTGGAACAGGTCGCGAGGAGGAACAGGGCCAGGACGGAACGCATCATGCTACGGATAGGGGTCGATCGGCGTGGAGCAAGTTACAGGGAAAGGAGGGCTCCTTCAGGAGGATGGCCGCTCCGATGGATGTCATTGGTCATTGACGGATGAACCGTGCCACCTGTCCGCCTTCCACGCGCAGCAGGTAGGCCCCGTTGCGCAGGTCGGAGATGTCCAGCACACCCGCCCCACCATCCAGCACGGAGGTGAGCACGGTGCGGCCCGTGGCATCGAGCACCTCCACGGTGGAGGGCAGGCCCGGGGCACCGGCACCGAACACATGGAGCGCGTCCGATGCGGGCACCGGTGCCACGCGCAGTTCCAGCACCTGGCGCTCCTGGATATCCACACTGTTCTCCGGAGTGATGCGGAGGAGCGCGTGTGTGGTGGCGTTCACACCCCAGATACGGCCATCGGGGCCGATCTTCAGGCCCATGAGCCCTGGCCCGCCCGTGGCGATGCGGCCAAGCTCCACGGCGGGTGACACGCTCACATCGTACAGAACGACATCGCCGGTGGCGTGATCGCTCACAACCATCCGGTCACCCACCACATCAATGCCAGCGGGCTCCACGAGGCCGGAACCCACCAGCACCTCCCAGTCACAGCCGGTGACCGTGGAGTATTCCGCGTAGGTCTCCCAGGGACCGAAGGTGCCCGGTCCGCTCACGGAGCCCGTGTTGATGTTCATGCGCAGCACGCGCTGGCCCCCATGGTCCACCACGTACAACCAGCCGGAGCGCTTATCCAGCGCGCAGTGGCTCACGATGTGGTCTCCCGGATCGCGGGTGATCGCAATGCCCACGTACCGCCGGATGATGGCGTCACCGTGGTAGCTGTTCCCTGGTCCGTGGTCAGTGCGGAAATCATTCATCACGATGTCGCCGTTCTCACCATCCACCACCCAGAAGCGGTTCCACTGCTCGTGGGCGATACCCTGGCTGCGCGGGTTCACATGCAGCATGTCCAGGTGGCTGCCAAGTGGACCGAAGATGCCCTGTGCATAGATGGCCGGATCGCTGCTCCACAGCGAGGGACCCGTGAAGGGGTCGCCTCCATTGTGGTTTGCATCGAACACCCCGGGACAGGTGGCGAAGTTTCCGTTGTCCGCGAAGGCGATGCCCGTGGGCAGGCTCATGAAGTGCCAGTTGTTGGGGTCCTCCTGCATCAGCCAGTCCATGCCGGGCTGCCCCACGGAGGTGAACTTCACCGTACTGCCACCGCTCTGTTCGGTGTCCTTGTTGATCACCCACAGCTCGTTGCGGGAGAGGTCGGGATGGAAGTCCAAGTCCCGCGGCACCAGCAGATCCTGGTCGGAATCGGCCACGGTCTCCACCACGGGACTGCCGGAGAGGTAGAGGTCGATGATGTCGGGAATGGGCTCGTTCACGAGCGTGGCGGATGAGGCCGCATCGTTGCCGGGCACCATGTCCGCACCACCGTTGATGTTGCTGGCCCACACCTCCAGAGCGAAGGTGCCGGTCGCAGCGGGCACCCAGGGTGTGCCATGCTCGAACTCCATGGAAGTGCCGGCGGGCAGGTTCACCGGACCTACCGCCTGCACCACGGGCGCTCCACCGTTGATGCGGTAGTTGAGATCGAAGGAGGTCACCGGGTCGGATCCGAGGGCGCTCACCACGCCCTTCACCCGCACCGGTTCATCGCGAAAGGCATAAAGGGCAGTGGTGAGGGCGGTGACGCTCATGTCCCTGCCCGGGGGCAGGTCCGCTACGAAGCTGAATGTGTTGCCATCGCCGGTACCCACGAAGTTGCCCGCGTTCACGCCCTCTACAAGCACGGTGAAGCTCAATCCCGCATCCCCCCAGTCATCGGCCCAGAAAATGTCGTAGGTGGCACCCTGCACCAGGCAGAACGGACCTTCCACCAGGGTCAGGTTGTTCCCATACCCGCCCGGTTGCTGTGTTTGGACACCTGCACCACCGCAGCCCACCAGGGGGTTGCCACCGCTGAATATCGTTCCGTTGCCGCAGGGCGACCCGCCCGGGAGGAGCTCCCAATAGGTCTCGTATCCGTAGGCGTCGGTGGTGACCTCGATGAGCACCTGCACTTCACCCGTCGGGCATTGGGCGGATGCGGCGAGGGAGCTGCCCAGGAGGGCGATCGCGGACAGGTAGCGTGTCATGCCGGTTTTGCGTTGTCGCAAGCTAGGAAGGGCACAGGGGCTTCCCGAACCATCCTGCGGGGATCATTGGGTCCCTGCGAGAACCCCGGATGCGGGTCTGTTGTTCGCGGCACGCTCACGGCAGTTGCTCCACGCGCACCGCCGTAGGCACCGTGCCGCCGATGTTCACCAGGATGGGGTCGCGGTCATTGGCCGAGCCGGCGTACTTCACCACCCCGCTCATGTTCACGTCCTCCCGGTAGTACCCAAAGGCCACCGCCGTGGGGGTTGAACCACCCACCACGTTGAGGATGGGATCGCGGTCGTTGGAGGCGCCCGTGTACTTGATGGTCGCATCGCGCACCACCTCGCCCGCCCAGAGCACCTGCACCGTGCCCACCGTCTTGCGGGCGGCGGTTCCCCAGGTGGCTGTGCCGGAGGTGCGCAGGTCAACTGTAACCGGGCTGGCCGAGAGCGAAACCGGTGAGGCAGTCATCGCGCCCAGGTGGTTTCGGTGCCGCACGGCCAAATGGTACGCCCCCGGCGCAGCGTTCAGCACGAGCTGGCTCACCCCATCGGTGCCCACGATATCGCCGTCGCGCTGCAGCAGGCCGCATCGGGTGGCCAGGATCGTGGCCGGGGTCAAGGCACTGCGCAGCTCCACGAGCACCCAGTCCACGATGGCGTCCGGACCGGTCACGTCCAGGACACCGCCCGCGAGCTGTTCACCTCCTCCACCACCGGCCTGGGTGTATCCCAGAGCGCTGTACGGCTCAAGGGCTGGGATCAAAGCAGCGGTGCGCAGGTCGTCGCGCATCAGGCCGGATCCGGTGTCGTAGGCGCCCTCGAGGAATGCCTTGGGAGCAACCGCCAGCGTGTTGTTCACCGCCACGCAGCCGTTCTCCACCACCGTGATCACGTTGTTCGCGAGGTCATTGACGATATCCACGATGTCGGCGATGCACACCTGCGAGCCGGTGAGGGCGAGGTAGTTGATGCGTACGAGCGGCACGTAGGCGGAGTTCTTGGCCAGGGTCGTATCCAGGTAGCTGAGCCCGATGACGCGGGTGCCGCCGAGGGTTGACGACACGCTGATATCGCCCTGCAGGGAGGGCGCCAGGTTCTGCACGCTCTGGATGGTGAGGCCTGACAGCAGGAACTCATAGCCCAGCACGCGGCAGTCGGGGTTGCGCACGTGGATGTCCAGCGTGCCATTGACCTGGTCGAAGGCGCCGATGGCGAGGCGCACCGTATCGGGCGTGCTGACCCAGCCGCGGGGGAAGTCGCACCACGGGTGGTAGTGGATCTGGTGCGCGGACTGATCGTGCGCACCCTGGCTGGTGTAGCAATTCACCATCAGCGCGGCGTCGGTGACCGTGATGGCACCGTCGTTGTTCAGGTCGGTGCAGGCGGTGGTATCCACGTCGCCGCCGTGGATGCCCAGCACATAGGCCTGTGCGTCGGGCTGCGTCTGGTTGCCGTCGTTCGTCAGGTCACCCGTGCGTGTGGTGCCCGCGCACTGGCCCATGCAGTCCACGATCGCATCGCCATAGGGCTGGCCCAGGCAGTCCGTGAACGGCGGGCAGTTGCTGACAAGGGTGAACGAGGGCACGTTCTGTGCATTGCGCGTGATCCGGATGCACACCTGGGCATAGTTGTTCTCGTAGTTCCGCTCATGCCGGCCGAGCGCATCAGGGGCCTGCTGCCAGTTGGTGCGGAGCACGAGCGTGTACTTGCCCGCGGGAACATCAGTGATGTCGATCCAGTTGCAGGTGGTTCCGCTCCCGTAGATGTCATAGCAGCCCTTGGTGATGCCCATGTTGCTGCAGCCGTACTGGCCTGTGCTGCCGGGGTAACAGCCCACATCGATCACACAGAACCCGTTCTTGAATCCCACCGGGATCTTGTTGCCCAAGGTGTCGAAGAGCAGGTAGTCCGCATAACCGGCGTAGTGCGCATGGCCGTGGCAGTTGTTGAAGCTGAACATTTGCGGCTGGCTGCTCGGGCTCCCGATGTAGTAGTCGGTGGTGCCGATGTTCTCGATGCGCGTGGTGAAGCGCAGCA
>CAZUNW010000049.1:0-3367 GCA_964621425.1 uncultured Chryseobacterium sp.
GCTCGAACGGCAGGCGCGGGAAGGTGGCGTTGGCATCGAAGCGGGCCAGCAGCGCAGCGGAGATATAGCCCTGGCCCTGCTCGATCGCGCCGTGGATGGCATCCGCCACATAGCCCTCCTTCACCCGCTGGGTGGCCAGGTCCTGTGTCTCGTGCTTGGTGCGGCAGAACACGATGGCGAACAGGTCAGGATCGGCGTCCACGAACCGCTTGAGGGCTGCGTACCGGTCGCGGGCGTGCACCACACAATATTGGTGCTGGATGGCGGTGGCGGTGACGTTGCGCTCGCCGATCTGCACCTCCTGGCTGTCGCGCATGTAGCGCTTGGCGATGTGGCGGACCTCGCTGCCCATGGTCGCGCTGAACAGCCATGTGCGCTTTTCCGGCGGTGTGTTGCCCAGGATGTCGGTCAGGTCCTCCTGGAAGCCCATGTTGAGCATCTCGTCCGCCTCGTCCAGCACCACGGTGCTGATGCCCGAGAGGTCGATGGCCTCACGGCCGAGCAGGTCCAGCAGGCGTCCCGGGGTGGCCACGACCACATGGGCACCGCGTTGGATGGCGCGCACCTGTTCACGGATGTTGGCTCCTCCGTACACGGCCACGGCGCGCACACCCTGCAGGTCGGTGGCGAAGCGCTCCAGGTCGCCGGTGATCTGTACGCAGAGCTCGCGCGTGGGTGCCAGCACCAGCGCCTGCACCCTTCGCCGGGCGGGATCGATGCCCTGCAGCAGTGGCAGGCCGAAGGCGGCGGTCTTGCCGGTGCCTGTCTGGGCCAGCACCACCACGTCATGGTCGCTGCCCAGCAGCAGGGGGATGGCCCGCTCCTGCACGGGGGTGGGCGTGTGGAAGCCGAGTGTGTTCAGCGCGGACAGGAGCTCAGGCCGCAGGCCGAGCGCTTCGAAGGAGGACATGGTCTGGGTGGATGTTCGCCATCGGCGACGGACGCCGGAAGGGGCGTTTGGGCGAACGGCGCCGCGAAGGTACGGTGCCCGCCGGGAGGCCAATGCGCCCCCGGCTATCTTTGACCGCGATGTTCGGCCTGCTCCTGAGCGCCACCGGCACGCTGCGGATCATCCTGGTCCTCGTGGTGCTGTGGCTCGCCCTGCGGTTGTTCCTGCGTGTGCAGCAGGCCCGCCGCGAGGGTCCCACAGGCACCCATTGGGCCCCGCGCGATGAAAGACCTCGCGGCCAGGTGCGCGTGGAGCGGGTGGACGACCGCTCCGGCAGGAACAGTGACCATGGCCGCATCGAGGACGCCGATTACGAAGAGATCCGCTGACCCCCAACCCATGAAGGACCTGAAGACCTGGCTGCCGATCGGGCTGGCCGTGCTGCTGTTCGTGGTGCTCCCGCTCGCCTACTTCAGCCCGCTGCTCGAGGGCAAACGCCTGGTGCAGGGCGACCAGCGCAACTGGCTCGGTGGTGCACAGGAGCTCATCGAGCACCGCGATGCCCACGACGGGGAGGATCCGCTCTGGACGGGAAGCATGTTCAGCGGCATGCCCGCCTACCAGATCAGCGTGCTCTGGAAGGGCGATGTGCTGCGTTGGGTGGACCGCCTGTTCCACGGCTTCCTGCCACATCCCGCGGGCAGTCTTTTCCTCTACCTCATCGGCATGTTCATCCTGCTGACCATGCTGGGCGTGGACCGCGGCGTGGCGGTGGTGGGAGCGCTTGCCTATGCCTTCTCCTCCTACTTCATCATCATTTTCGAGGCGGGGCATAACACCAAGGCCACCGCCATCGGCTACATGCCCATGGTGCTGGGTGCGGTATGGGGCCTTTTCCGCGGGTCCAGGCTTCCCGCGGCCGCCATGCTGGCCCTCTTCCTGGGGCTGGAGGTCCACGCGAATCACCTGCAGGTCACCTACTACCTCGCCATGGTGCTGCTGCTCTTCGCGCTCGCCGAGGCGGTGCGGTACATCCGTGAACGGCGCGTGGCCGACCTGCTCGGCCGCGCCGGCCTGGGCGTGCTGGCCTTGGCACTGGCTGTGATGGCCAATGCCGGTGTCCTGCTGGGCACGGCCGAATACGGTCGCTACACCACACGCGGCACGAGCGAGCTTACCATCGGTCCCGATGGCGGGAGCGCAGCGGATATCCGCACCAAGGGACTGGATCGCGACTATGTGACCGCCTGGAGCTACGGCAAGCAGGAGAGCCTCACCCTGCTGGTTCCCAACGCCAAGGGCGGTGATTCGGGCTCCATCATCAATTCGCGCGATGCGCTGGCGGCCATCACCGACCCGGAGCTGAAGCGCTACCTCACGGGCGTCTACAGCGAGGGCGGCTACGTGAACAGCTACTGGGGCGACCAGAGCTTCACGAGCGGCCCGGTCTACCTGGGTGCCCTGGTGGTGCTGCTGATGTTGCTGATGCTGGCGCGCACCGAGGGTGCGGCGCGCTGGTGGGTCCTGGCTGCCATTCCGCTGGTGGCCGTCCTCATCGGCATCACCTCACCCCTCCTGGCCGGTGCGCTGCTGCTGGCCTACCTGGTGGCGGGGCTCGTGCTCTGGCGTGAAACGCTGCCCTATGCCTTGTTCAGCGGACTGCTGCTCACCCTGCTGCTCAGCTGGGGGCGCAATTGGATGCCGCTCACGGACCTTTTCCTGGACCATGTGCCCGGCTACGACAAGTTCCGCGCGGTCACCATCATCCTCGTGATCGTGGAACTGGCGGTGCCCGTGCTGGGCGTGCTCTACCTGGACCGCGTGGTCAAGGAGGGCCGCTGGGACCGTACCGGTGAGCGCCGCTTCCTGGTGCCCGCCGGGTTGCTTGTGGCACTGCTGCTTTTACTGGCCATCTCGCCCGGCCTGGTGATCGACCTGGTGAGCGATGCGGAGCGCACCCGGTTCGAGGCGCAGGCGGAGGCCGGTGATGTGGACCGTTTGCAGCTGGCGGTGGATGCACTGAAGACGCACCGGGCCGGTATCGTGGCGGCCGACGCCCTGCGCGGATTGCTCTTCGTGGTGGCAGGTGCGGCGCTGCTGCTGCTCTTCGGCCGCGGCCGACTTCCCAAGTCGGCGCTCCTGGCGGGCCTGGGCCTGCTCGTGCTTGTGGACCTGTGGGCGGTGGACAAGCGCTACGTGAACAACGGGAAGGAGGGCGGCCGCTATCGGATGTGGGAGGAACCCACCGCCAATGCGCTGCCCTTCAAGCCCACGGCCGCTGACCTTTCCATCCTGCAGCAGGAGGAGACCCCCGCGGCGCGTGCCGACGCAGCCGCCACAGTGGAGCGCCTCAAGGCCCGCAAGCAGGCCAACAAGGGCCGCGACCGCATGGTCACCAAGGACGAGGAGACGCTGGCCCGCTTCGCCGCCCTGAGGCGCAACAGCCACTTCCGTGTGCTCACCTTCCAGAACCCCTTC
>CAZUNW010000049.1:3377-6981 GCA_964621425.1 uncultured Chryseobacterium sp.
GCCGCGTCAGCTACTTCCACAAGAGCGTGGGCGGCTACCACGGCGCCAAGCTGAAGCGCTACCAGGAGCTCATTGAGTTCCACCTTGGCCCTGAAATGGCCGCCGTGGGCGGTGCCTTCGGGGAAGGGGCCACCCTGGCCTCGGTCAACGCGGTGCTGGCTCGGCAGAATGTGCTGAACATGCTCAACACGCGTTACCTCATCGCTGACCCATCCCGCCCCGCCATCGCCAACGCCAATGCCTTCGGCCCCGCCTGGTTCGTGAACGAGGTGCGTTGGGTGAAGGATGCCGATGCGGAGGTGCTCGCCCTGCGCGATGTGGGTCCCGATACGGTGGCCGTGGTTGATGAGCGCTGGCGGGCCGCCTTGGGCGATGGCCCCCTTGAGCGCGACACGACGGCCAACGTGACCTTGGACAGTTACGCGGCCAATGCGCTCACGTACACGGTGCGCAGTGCGCGCGGCGGCGTTGTGGTCTTCAGTGAGATCTGGTATGGCCCGGACTGGAAGGCGACCCTGGACGGGCAGCCTGCCGACCATGTGCGTGCGGACCACGTGCTGCGGGCCATGCGGGTGCCGCCGGGCGAGCACAAGGTGGAGTTCCGGCTCGAGAGCCCCTCTTACGCGCTGCGCAACAGCTTGAGCCTTGCCGGCGGCCTGCTGATCCTGCTCGCCGTGGCCGGCGCAGCGGTGGCCGCGTGGCGCGCCGCCCGTGCCCCTGCCGCATGACGAAGGTCCTCTTCATCACCTACTACTGGCCGCCCAGCGGTGGCGCGGGCGTACAGCGCGGTCTCAAGTTCGTCAAGTACCTGCCGCAGCAGGGCGTGAGCCCGATCGTGCTCACCGTTGATCCGGCGCGCGCGAGTTACCCGGTACTCGACCCTTCGCTCGCTGCAGAGGTGCCCGCGGGCGTGTCCGTGGTGCGCACGGGCTCCTTCGAGCCGCTCCGGCTGCTCGCGGCCATCGGGGGGCGCAGTGCGGTACCCCACGCGGGTTTTGCCACCACCGGCCGCGAGGGTCTGCTGAAGCGCGCCATGCGCTGGGTGCGCGGCAACTGGATGATCCCCGATGCCCGGCGGGGCTGGGTCCGCCATGCCCTGCGGGCAGCCGTTCCGCTCATCGAGGCGGAGGGCATCACCACGGTGGTCATCTCCTCGCCCCCGCACAGCGCGCAGCTCATCGGCCTCGGCCTCCGGAAGCGCTTTCCCGCGCGTCGCTGGATCGCCGACCTGCGCGATCCGTGGACGGACATCTATTTCGCCCGTGAACTGCTCAAGGGCCCGCGTGCGATGCGCCTGGATGCCGCGTGGGAAGCCGCCGTACTGCAGCAGGCTGATGCCGTGGTGGTGGTGGGTCCCTCCATGCGTGCCGACCTGGCCCGGCGCTACGGCCCGTCGCTGGAGCGCAAGCTGCATGTGATCCCCAACGGATATGATGCCGGTGACCTGGAGGCCCTTGCCCCGTCGACCCCGCCGATGGACAGGCTGAGGATCACTTATGTCGGGACGATGGCCGGGTCCTACGCGCCGCAGGCCTTCTTCGAAGCTGTGGCCCTTGCCACCGCACGTTCACCGCTGCCCATCGAGCTGCGCTTCGTGGGTCAGGTAGGTCAGGCGGTGCGAGAGGCCGCTGCACGGGCCGGCATGCTGGACCGCTGTTCGTGGAATGAACCCGTGGGCCACGCCCGGGCACTGGAGGAGATGCGGTCGGCCCATGCCCTGTTGCTGGTGATCCCCGCCGGACCGGGCGAGGAGCGCATCCTTACCGGCAAGCTGTTCGAGTACCTGGCGGTGCAGCGTCCCATCCTGGGGCTCGGCCCGGTGAACGGCGATGCAGCCGCCATCGTTTCGGAGTGCGCCGCCGGCCACTTCTTCACCCGGGACCAGGTGGCCGCCATGGCCGACCACATCGCTGCGCTTGCTGCGGAGGTGCGGTCCGGGGTTGTACCCGCGGTGGCGGGCGGCGGCCACGCACGGTTCGAGCGCCGCCACGCCGCCGCCGCCCTTGCCGCGCTCATCCACGGTGCAGGGTAACTTCGTGCCGATGCAGCGCACCTACATCATCGCCGAGGCGGGGGTCAACCACAACGGCAGCCTGGAACTTGCCCTGCGCCTGGTGGATGCCGCCAGCTCCGCCGGCGCCGACTGCGTAAAGTTCCAGACATTCAAGGCGGAGCGCATCGTCACCGCAAGCTCCCCCAAGGCCAATTACCAGCTGGAGGTCACCGACCGGGCGGAGAGCCAGTTCGAGATGCTTCGCAAGCTTGAGCTGGACCGCGGGGACTTTGCCCGCATTCAGGCGCACTGCCGCGACCGGGGCATCGATTTCATGAGCACGCCCTACAACCCGGAGGATGCCGAGCTCCTGAATGGCCTTGGCGTGGATGCCTTCAAGATCGCGAGCGGGCAGCTGGTGGAGATCCCATTCCTGCGCCAGGTGGCGCGCTACGGCCGTCGCATGATCATCAGCACCGGCATGGCCGACATGCAGGAGGTGCGCGAGGCCGTTGAAGCGGTGCATGCCACCGGCAATCGCGACCTGATCGTGCTGCAGTGCAACACGGACTATCCCTCCCGCATGGAGGACGTCAACCTGCGGGCCATGCTCGCCATGCGCGATGAGCTCGGTGTACGGGTCGGCTACAGCGACCATGTGCCGGCCGACCATGCCTGCTTTGCTGCGGTGGCCCTGGGTGCGGAGGTGATCGAGAAGCACTTCACCCTGGACAACGCGATGCCCGGTCCGGACCACAGCAGCAGCCTGGAACCCGGGGCTTTCCGCGAACTGGTGGAGGGCATCCGTGCGGTGGAACGTTGCATGGGTGATGGCATAAAGCGGCCGGGCGAGCGCGAGCGGGCCAACACCTTCGGGATGCGCCGGAGCCTTGTGGCGGCCCGCGACCTGCCTGCCGGGCACGTTCTATCATCTGCCGACCTGGGTTTCAAGCGGCCGGCCAACGGCCTTTCCCCCAAGCACCTGGACGCCGTGGTGGGCCGCCGCACCGCCGTCGCGCTGCGTACCGACGAGGCCCTTACCTGGGAACACCTGCAGCCCTGAACCATGGCCCAGCGCCGCATTGGACCCCACGATACACGCCTGTTGCAGTCCTTCCTGGACGGTGCGGGTGCGGCCTTGGCCACCTTCCGCTATTTCGCCAGGCGCACGCCGGACGCGCTCCGCAACCACGCCTGCACCTGGCTCTGGATGGACGGGGATGAGCCGGTCGCCTATGGCCACCTGGACCGGGAGGCCGACGTGGTCTGGCTCGGGATCGCCGTGCAGGAGCGTCATTGGGGACGTGGCCATGGCGGCCGCATGATGCGGCTGCTCCTTGACAGCGCCCGCGGGATGGGGATCACCTCCCTGCGCCTGTCGGTGGACGCCAACAACAGTTCGGCGCTGCAGTTGTACACCCGTCACGGTTTCACTGGGTCGGAGATGCGTGGCAATGTCCGTTTCCTCACGTGCGACCTGCGCCCACGGCGGGAGGCGGTGATGAGCTCACTGGCCTTCGCAGGCATGGAGGTGGAGGCGATGATCGATACGGCCGACCGGGAGCTGATGGCGCTGGAGTTCAGCAGCGGCATGCCCCACCACCCGGAGAT
>CAZUNW010000049.1:7047-12565 GCA_964621425.1 uncultured Chryseobacterium sp.
CGCGAGGCGCCGATGCGCCGGTTCGCGCACAATTATTTCCCCGCACCGGCAAGCCCCTTCGTGCTCAACCTCGGCAGTGCGGATGCCTCCATCCGGGTCCGCAGCATCGAGCATTGCGTGCAGGGCATGGAACTGAGCCATGCAGTGGGTGCACCGTTCTTCTCGGCGCATGCGGGCTTCTGCCTTGACCCCAGGCCAGCGGAACTGGGCCACCGGCTGGAACAGCCGCGACAGATCGACAGGGCGCAGCACTGGCGATGCTTCACCGAGGCGGTGCGTGAGGTGCTCTGGCGCACGCGTCACCTGCCCACGGGGTTCCTGATCGAGAACAATGTGCTCGCACCGATGAATCATCATGCCGATGGCACCGTTCCGCTGCTTTGCGTGGAGGCCGGTGAACAGCTCGCCTTGCTTGAGGAGGTGGGCGATGCACGGCTGGGGCTGCTGCTCGATACTGCGCACCTGAAGGTGAGCGCCCGCACCCTGGGCTTCGATGCCGAAGGGGCCGCCCGCGCCTTGCTGCCGGTGGTGCGTTGCGTGCACCATAGCGACAATGCCGGCGAGGTGGATGACAACCGCCCCTTCGGACCGGACTACTGGTTCCTGCCGCTGATGGGGCAATGCCCTCACGCGGTCCACGTGCTTGAGGTACGGAAGACGCCGCCTTCCGAACTTCGCCGCATGGAGCGCCTGCTCTTCCCCCAACCCGCAGCCGCACACCGATGAACGAACTCCTCGCCGAACTGCTGATCCGCGACGAACGCTCGGTGCGCGATGCACTGGCCGTGATCGACCGCAATGCGCAGGGCATCTGTTTCGCCGTGGACGGGGAGGGCCGCCTCACGGGCGTGCTCACCGATGGTGACATCCGTCGCTCGCTCCTTGCTGGTGGTACGCTGGATGCGCCCGTTTCGGCCATCATGCAGCGCAGTTTCACGGCCCTGCCGTTGAACACCCCGGCGGAGCACATCCAGGCCCGGCTGAGCGGCTCGGTGCGCCATATCCCGCTGCTGGACGAGCGCGGCGTGCCGGTGGACCATGCCAGCCTGCGCCGTACGCACCGCATCCAGGTGATGTCACCACAGCTGGACGGGCATGAGATCGATTATGTCACGGACTGTCTCCGCACGGGGTGGATCAGCAGCCAGGGCGCCTATGTGAAGCGCTTTGAGTCCGAGTTCGCCGTGCGATGCGGGGTGCCCCACGCGCTGGCGGTGAGCAACGGCACCGTGGCGATCCACCTCGCGCTCGTGGCGCTGGGTGTGGGGGAGGGTGATGAGGTCATCGTGCCCGACCTCACCTTCGCAGCGACGATCAATACCGTGATCCATGCGGGCGCCACGCCCGTGATCGCCGATGTGGATCCGGTCACGTGGACGCTGGACCCCGCTGCGGTTGAGCGCCTGATCACCCCGCGCACCAAGGCCATCATGCCGGTCCACCTGTACGGACATCCGTGCCACATGGATGAGCTGATGGCCATCGCGCGGAAACACGGCCTGCTTGTGGTGGAGGATTGTGCTGAGGCACTTGGCTCCCTTTATAAGGGCAGGCCGGTGGGCAGCTTCGGTGATGCCGCCACCTTCAGCTTCTTCGGCAACAAGACCATCACCACCGGCGAGGGCGGCATGACGCTGTTCCGGGATGCGGAGGTTGCCGCGCGCGCCACCATGCTGCGCGACCATGGCATGGACAAGCAGCGCCGGTACTGGCACCTGGAGGTGGGTTACAACTACCGGATGACGAACATCCAGGCAGCCATCGGGGTGGCTCAGATGGAACGGCTGGATGCCTTCGTTCAGGCCAAACGCGACCTGGCGGCTGTCTACACGGCCGGCCTCATGGCCATCGGAGGACTTGTACCCCCGCCCGAGGAGCCCTGGGCGTTCAACGGCTTCTGGCTCTACAGCTGCCTGGTGGAGGAGGGCTTCGGCCTGGGCCGTGACGAGGTCATGGACCGCATGGCCCGCAACGGCATCGAGACGCGGCCGTTGTTCCACCCCCTGCATGTGATGCCCCCCTACACGCGATTTATCCTGCCCGGCCAGGAGTTTCCCGTGAGCAGCGGTCTTTCCCGCAAGGGTCTAAGCCTTCCCAGCAGCGTCACCATCACTCGTTCGGAACAGGACGGCGTGCTGGAGGTGCTGGGCGCCATCAAGCACACCCGTCAGCTCCACGCCCAGGCATGAGGGTGCTCTATCTCATCCCGGCGCGCGGTGGCAGCAAGGGACTGCCCGGCAAGAACTTACGGCCGCTCCTCGGGCGTCCGCTCATCGCCTGGTCGGTGCAGGCCGCGTTGCAGGCGGCGCAAACGCGGCCCGGCCGCGTCGTGGTGAGCACCGACGATGATGCCATTGCCGCCGCCGCTCGTGACGCGGGTGCGGAGGTGCCCTTCCGGCGCCCGGCCCCACTCGCCACGGACGAGGCCACGTCCATGGACGTCGTGCTGCATGCCCTGGACCATTTTGCCGCGGCGGGGGAGACCTACGACCTGCTTTGCATGCTGGAGCCCACCTCGCCCCAACGCACAGGAGCGGATGTCCTCGCCGCCATGGACCGCCTGCTGGCCAACGACACCGCCGAGAGCGTGGTGGGCGTATGCCGTGCCGAGGGCGGCCATCCGGCCTTCCTGGCGCTCATGGATCCCGGGCATTTCATCCGGCCCTACGCCGGTGAGCGCTTCGTGTTCAAGCGCAGGCAGGAGATCGATGACGTGTACTTCTTCGAGGGCAGCATGTACATCGCCCGTACCGCCACGCTGCGTGAGCGCAAGGGTTTTTACCATGAGCGCACGTTGGGCCATGTGATGCCCAAGTGGAAGTCCTTCGAGGTGGATGATGCGGTCGACCTCTTGGTCATCGAGGCGCTGATGGAGGCCCGCAACAACGGAACGATCGACGACCGATGAACTGGAGCGACCGATTGCACGCGGCGATACCCGGGGGCGCTCACACCTACAGCCGGGGCGATGACCAGTATCCGGCGAACGCACCACCGATCCTCAGCCATGGCAAGGGCGCCTATGTGTGGGACCCGGATGGCCGGCGTTTCCTCGACTACGGCATGGGCCTGCGCGCGGTTACGCTCGGTTACGCAGACGAGCGGGTTAACGCAGCGGCCATCGCGGAGATCGGCAGGGGCAACAACCTGACCCGGGCCTCCCTCACCGAACTGGAGGCCGCCGAGCGCATGCTCGCGCTCTTCCCATGGGCCGGCATGGTGAAGTTCGCCAAGAACGGCAGCATCGTCACCACGGCGGCGGTCAAGCTTGCGCGGGCATACACGGGACGCACCCATGTGGCCATCCCCGCGGAGCATCCCTTCTTCACCTACGACGACTGGTTCATCGGCAGCACGGCGATGGAACGTGGCGTGCCAGCGGAGAACAAGGCGCTGACGCTTAAATTCAACTACAACGACATCGCCTCCCTGGAGCGGCTCTTTGAAGCGGATCCGGGGCGGATCGCATGCGTGATGCTGGAGCCCGCCACCTCGGTCTCCCCCTGCCCCGCGGCCTGTGCCCACCTGCTTGTGCCGGGCACCTGCGCTGGTTGCACACACCGTGGAGCCAATTTCCTGCACCAGGTGAAGGACCTCTGCGCGAGGCACGGGGCGCTCTTCATCCTGGACGAGATGATCACCGGCTTCCGATGGGACCTGCAGGGAGCCATGAAGGTGTACGACATTGAACCTGACCTGGCCACTTTCGGCAAGGGCATGGCGAACGGATTCGCGCTTGCGGCGCTGGTCGGGCGGCGTGAGATCATGGAACTGGGCGGGATCCGCAAACCAGGGGCCGAGCGGGTCTTCCTGATCAGCACAACCCACGGCTCGGAGATGTCCGCTTTCGGGGCCTTCAACCGCACGCTGGATATCTACCGGAGCGAGGATGTTACCGGCCACCTGTGGGCCTATGGCCGGCGCCTGATCGAGGGGCTCAACAGCCTGGCCGCCGAATCGGGGATCCAGCACCACTTCAAGGCGCATGGCTTCGGCTGCTCCCCTTACTACAGCACCTTCGATCGTGACGGTGCGCTCTCGCTCCCCTTCCGCACCCTCTGGAGCCAGGAGATGATCAAGGGCGGGGTGCTGATGCCCTGGGTGGCGCTCTCCCGTGCCCATGGGGATGCTGAGCTTGACCTTACCCTTACGGCAGCGCGGAAGGCGTTGGCTGTGTACGCCGCCGCGCTCAGCGACGGTGTGGAGCAGCACCTTGTCGGCCCACCTGTGAAGCCGGTGTTCCGCGCGCACAATTGACATGGGGATGCTGGACGGCAAGGTGGTGGTGATCACCGGTGGGGCCGGCAGGCTCGGCGGAGCCTTCACCCGCGCCGTGGTGGGGGCGGGCGGCCGTGTGATGGTGGCTGAGGTGATGACCGACCGCACACGTGAGGCCATCGCCGCACTTCAGGACGCGCTGGGCGACGACATGGCCGCGGAGCAGGCCGACATCACGGACGCGCGATCATTGGACGACCTCATTGCCGCCACGGTTGACCGCTTCGGCCGCATCGATGCGCTTGTCAACAACGCCTATCCCCGCAACACGGCCTACGGCAGGCGGTTCGAGGAGGTCACCTACGCTGATTTCGTTGAGAACGTGGGCATGCATGCGGGCGGATATTTCCTCGCCGCACAGCGCTTCATGGACCATTTCGTGCGCCAGGGCCATGGGAACATCGTCAACATGGCCAGCATCTACGGTGTCGTGGCCCCGCGGTTCGAGGTGTATGCGGGCACGTCGATGACGATGCCTGTCGAGTATGCGGTCATCAAGAGCGGCATCCTCATGCTCACGCGCTATATCGCCGCCCATGCGGCTGGGCGAAACATCCGCTGCAATGCGATCAGTCCGGGCGGCATCCGCGATGGCCAGCCCGAGGCCTTCCTGGAGCGCTACAGGGAACATGCGCTTTCCAAGGGCATGCTGGACGCCGCAGATGTCACCGGCACGCTGCTGTTCCTGCTGAGCGACCTTTCCGCATTCATCAACGGCCAGAACATCGTGGTGGACGATGGATGGACGCTGTGATCAGTAGGGCACGCAGCGTTCGGCGAACACCGCGCGGATGAGCGGCTTCAAGGCCTCGAAGTGGCGTTTGTACATCGGCGGTGCGTTGGCCGTCCATCGTTCCATCCGTTCGGTGGAGTAGTGGAAGGTGATGCCCATGGCCGGGTACAACATGGACAGGTAGAAGCAGGCGGAGGAGAACAGGCAGAACACGTGCTCGGTGCGTGCGGCATGCTCCGCGAATAGAACCTCGGCGGCCACACCCTTGTGCAGCGGGTCATCCATCAGCGTGAAGGAGATGCCGCGTTCGCGGCAGCGTGCCAGGGTCGCGGCCAGGGATACGGCGGACGCACTGGGGTGCGGTTTCAGCAGGAAGTGAATGCCGGAGCTGTCGGATATGGCGTCGAGGATGCCATCGATGTAGGCGCCCCAGAAGGCGCCCGGGACCTGGTACATGTCCACCGCCTCCAGCAGCACCCATGCGATGCGCCGTCCAGGCGGCACATG
>CAZUNW010000050.1:0-9363 GCA_964621425.1 uncultured Chryseobacterium sp.
ACACGATGATCCGCTTCAACGCCTTCGTGCGGTTGTTCTCATTCGGGCATTATGCCGTGCACGTGGTGTTCGCCTGCGCCTTCTGCACGGTGGGGCTGGTGGCCCTTCACCGCGCCTTCGCACCGATGCTGCCCGGGCATGGGCCGGGCATGGCGCTGGCCCTGTATCTGCTTCCCAGCGTGGTGTTCTGGGCGAGCGGTGTGATCAAGGAGTCGCTGCTCCTGTTCGGTGTGGGCCTGTTCCTGCTCACCGCCGTGCGGCTGGTGCAGGGCGCCTTCCGGAGCCCCGTCCTGCTCACCGCGCCCTTCGTGCTGGTGCTTTTGTTCCTGCTCAAGTTCTATGTGCTGCTGAGCCTGGTGCCCGCCGTGGCCGCCCTTGCTTGGTGCCGGCGCAGCGGGGACCGCAGGCCCCTCCTGAAGTTCGGCGTGGTGTATGCGGCCTCGCTGCTGCTCGCGCTCAACAGCGCACTGCTGTACCCGGGGTTCAACGTGTTCGAGGTGCTTTGGGTGAAGCAGCGCGACTTCATTGGCATGGCGCACGGTGTGAACGCAGGCAGCCTGGTGGACGTTCCCCTGCTTGACGCACGGCCCACTACCTTCCTGTTGCAGGCACCGCATGCGCTGTACATGACCTACATCGCACCCATCGTGCATGTGCGCGGTGCGCTCGGCTTGGTGAACGCGGCGGAAAGCGCCTTGCTGCTGCTGCTCCTCCTCCTCGCGTGGTACTGGCGGCGACCTGCGGCTGCGGTGGACCTTCCCCTGCTGCTCTTCTGCATCGGCCACTGCCTGCTGCTCGGCCTGGTGATCGGGTGGACCACGCCGGTGATCGGTGCACTGGTGCGCTACCGTGTGCCGCTGCTGCCCTTCCTAGTGATGGCAGCCCTTTGTATCGCTGACCCACGACGCATACCCTGGCCACGCCGATACCGCCGCCTGACCGACACCCCATGAGGAACACGCCACCCCTGCTCTTCACGGTCGCCCTCATGCTGACGGGCTGTGCCTTCCAGCACGTGGACGCCGACCTGGTCGTGCACAACGCCCGCATCATCACCGTAGACGGCAGTTGGCAGGTGCAGCAGGCGATGGCGATCAAGGCGGGGCGCATCCTTGAGCTGGGGCCCGAGCGCGCCATACTGAACAAGTACGACGCGGCGAAGCGCTATGATGCGGCCGGCCGGGTGGTGGTGCCCGGGCTCATTGACGGCCACTGCCACTTCCTGGGCTACGGGCTCAACAAGCAGAAGGTGGATCTCCACGGTGCAAGGAGCTGGGGAGAGGTGCTGGAGCGTGTATCAGCCTTCGCCGGCGCCGAACCCGGGAAGCGCTGGGTGCTGGGCCGCGGCTGGGACCAGAACCTGTGGGCCGACCGCAGCATGCCGGACAATACCGCGCTGGACAGCCTGTTCCCCGACCGCCCGGTGCTTCTGCAGCGGGTGGACGGCCATGCCGCGGTGGTGAACGGCGCGGCCATGCGGCAGGTGGGCATGGACCCGGACGCGGCCGTGGAGGGCGGCCTCGTGGTGAAGCGGGACGGCCGTGCCACAGGGCTGCTGCTCGACAATGCGGTGAGCGTGTTCCAGGCCATCTTCGACCAGGCTGACGAGGCCACCAAGCGCCAGGCCCTGCTCGATGCGCAGGCGGACTGCTTCGCGGCCGGCCTGACCATGGTGGTGGATGCGGGCCTGGATACAGGCAGCATCGCGCTCATCCGCAGGATGCAGGCCGAGGGCGTGCTGAAGATGCGCGTATACGCCATGGTGGCCAACAGCCCGGCAGCACTGGAGCACTTCGCACGGACGGGGCCGATCGCGGATGAACGCCTCTGGGTGCGCAGTGTGAAGGTCTACGCCGACGGCGCGCTGGGCTCACGGGGGGCGCTGCTCAAGGAGCCATACCACGACCATCCGGGGCACCACGGCCTGCAACTGGCCACCCGGGACGAATTCGCGCGGGTGGCGCGCTGGTGCCGCACGCATGGCTTCCAGATGAACACGCACTGCATTGGCGACAGCGCCAACAAGCTGCTGCTGGACGTTTACGCCGAGGTGCTGGGGGGCACCAACGACCTGCGGTGGCGCATCGAACATGCCCAGGTGGTGTCACCGCAGGACCGGCCGCTCTTCGCGCGGTACAGCATCATACCCAGTGTTCAGCCCACCCATGCCACGAGCGATGGGCCATGGGCGGGTGACCGGCTCGGTCCCGCGCGCATCGGACATGCCTACGCTTACAAGGACCTGCTTGGCCAGCTGGGCCTGCTTGCGCTGGGCACCGACTTCCCGGTGGAGGGCATCGACCCCCTGCAGACCTTCCGCAGCGCTGTACTGCGACGGTCGGCGGACGGTTGGCCGGAGGGCGGCTACGCCACGGACAATGCGTTGACCGGGACGGAGGCCCTGCAGGGCATGACCATCTGGAACGCCGTCGCCACCTTCACCGAGGACGCCGTGGGCAGCCTGGAACCGGGAAAATGGGCCGACCTTACGGTGCTGGACCGCGACCCGCTGAGCGCCACGCCGGAACAATTGGGCAAGGCTCGGGTGGTGGCCACCTTCGTGGCCGGCGAACAGGTGCACTGACCGCGAACCTGGCACTCGATCCGAACGGCCCGTCGAGTGATCCGCGGCGGGATCGAACCCTTTGGTTAATTGCGGGTCGAAAAGTGCCAGACCGGACCTGACACCGACCATGCCATGCGGGATCTCCAAGCAGCCCTACCCCTCGCCGCACTCCTACTCACCGCCACGGCCCAGGCACAGAACCTGCCCATGGAGCAGTTCTACAGTCCTGACGGGCACCAGCTGCTACTCGGCGGCCAGCCAAGCACCGGGCTCTACGAGAAGCCGGTGATGCGGACGTTCGACCTTCAGTTCGCCCAGCCGAACTACTGGCAGCTCATGCAACAGAACTACCAGACGCAGACCGACATCCAGGCCACCCTCTCGGTGGACGGAACCGTGTACGACAGCGTGGGTGTGCGCTTCAAGGGACAGACCAGCTACATGATGCTGCCGCCCGGCTCCCAGAAGATGTCCTTCAACATCACCATGGACCTTGTGGACCCCGCACAGGACCTCATGGGCTACGGCACCGTGAACCTCAACAACGCCTTCCAGGATCCTTCGTTCCTGCGCGAGGTGGTCTACCTGGAGCTCATACGCGACCACGTTCCTGCGGCGAAGGCGAACTATGTGCACCTGAACATCAATGGTTCCAGCTGGGGCCTCTATCCCAATGTGCAGCAGCTGGACAAGACCTTCATCGGCCAATGGTTCCAGAGTAACGATGGGCACCGCTGGCGTGCGGACGCACCCGACGGGCAGGTGGGCGGCGGTGGTGGTGGTGGCCCCAACTGGGGGGACGGCACAGCGGCCCTCAACGACCTTGGGCCGGATACGGCCGATTACCAGCCCCACTACACGCTCAAGGGCACCGACCTGACCACCAACCCCTGGGAGGCGCTGGTGCTGACCTGCCAGAAGGTGGACGGACTTCCCCAGGCGCAACTGGCCGACAGCCTCCCGAATTACCTGGACATCGACCGCACGCTGTGGTTCCTGGCGACGGAGATCGCCTTCAGCGATGACGACAGCTACGTGTACAAGGGAAAGATGGACTACTACCTCTATTGGGAGCCGCTGACGGCCCGTATGGTGCCGCATGAGTTCGATGGCAACAGCGTGATGAAGCTGAACGCGGTGAACTGGAGCCCCTTCTACCACGAGGTGGATGTGAACTACCCCCTGCTCAACAGGCTCCTGGCCGTACCCGAATGGCGCCAGCGCTACCTGGCACACCTGCGCACCCTGATCGCAGAAAAGATGCAGAGCGCGTCCTTCAACGCGCTGGTTGATGGATACGTGGGCATGATCGATGCCGAGGTGCAGGCCGACCCCAAGAAGCTTTACACCTACTCGAACTTCCTGTCGGAGGTGAACGGGCTGAAGACCTTCATCACCAACCGCCGCAACACGCTGATGGCCAACAGCGAGGTGTCGCAGCCAGCGCCCACCATCACAGGAGTGGAGCACCGGGTGGGTGGAGCCGCGTGGCAGGCCCCGCTGCCTGCCGAAAGCCCCACGGTGCGGGCCACGGTCACAAGCGGCAACGGCATCCTCGCCGTGCGCCTGTACCATGGCACGGGCTACGACGGCCCCTTCACCATGACCACCATGTACGATGACGGGCTCCACGATGACGGGGCCGCCGGGGACGGGGTGCATGGTGCAGCACTGCCCCCACAGGCACCGAACACGGTGGTGCGCTACTACGTGGAGGCCGTGGCCAACAACCCGGCCCGCACCGTGGTATACGCACCGCCCGGTGCGGAGCACGATGTCTTCACCTACCGCGTCGAGGCCGAGACGGCCTTCATCCCCGTGGTGGTGAACGAGGTGATGAGCAACAACGTCGCCAGTATGACCGACAATGCCGGTGAGCACGAGGACTGGATCGAGCTGTACAACAACAGCAATGCGGCCATCGACCTGAGCGGCGGCTTCCTCACGGATGACGGCACGGACCTCTTCAAGTGGCAGATGCCGGCCGGTTCGATCATCCCGGCGGGCGGCTACCTCACCTTCTGGGCCGATGAGGACCAGGTACAGGGTGATGGCCATACCAACTTCAAGCTCAGCGCCAGTGGCGAGGAGGTCTGGCTGGTGAGCGCGGACAGCGCAGTGATCGACCAGGTGGCGTTCGGGGCGCTGGGAGTGGACATGGGCTTTGCCCGCGTGCCGAATGGCTCCGGGCCATTCGTGGAGCAGGCACCCACCTTCGCAGCGAACAACGACCTGCTCTCCTCCCTGCCTGACAATGGCACCACCCCGCTACTCCAGGCCCATCCCAACCCGACCAGCAGCTGGCTGACGGTGGTGGCCGGCGTTCCGATGGAGTTGGAACTGGTGGATGCCACGGGAAGAACGGTTTGGCGCGAGCGCGTGAACGGGCAGGCCACCATGAACATGGACCGTCAGGCACCGGGGACCTATCTGCTGCGCGCGCGGGGGCAGGGTGGGGCCATCCGCGTGATGGTGGTGCGCTGAGCCATCCGGCGCGCGGCGGCGCCCTAAACTTGCGGCATGGGCAACCGCGTCAAGGCCGAGGCCGGATCATGCACCCTGGTGCGCATCCTGGGTGAGTCCGTGCGGCCCGGCGAGCGCCGCAACCTGGACCTGCAGGTGGCGCGTCTTTACACCCGCACGCCCGTGGAGATACCGGTGGCGGTGCAGCGCGGCCCCGAGGAGGGCCCAGTGGTGCTGCTACTCGCCGGGGTGCACGGCAACGAGATCAACGGCATCGAGACGGTGCGGCTGGTGATGGACGAGCTGCGCGTTCGTCCCCTCCTGCGCGGCACCCTGGTCACGATCCCCATCCTGAACGTGTTCGGCTTCCTGGCCATGAAGCGGGAACTGCCAGACGGGCGCGACCTGAACCGCTTCTTTCCCGGCTCGGCGAACGGATCTCTGGCAAGCAGGCTGGCCCATGCCCTTGTAACCGAAGTGCTTCCCGCCGTGGATGTGACCATTGATCTGCACAGCGGTGCGGACCAGCGCTACAACCACCCCCACCTGCGCTACACCGAGGGTGATGTGAGGTCCCTTGAACTGGCGCATGCGTTCGATCCGCCGCTGCTGCTGAAGGCGGCCATCCGGCCCAAGAGCATCCGTGAGCACCTGGTGCGGCAGGGAAAGGCCTACGTTCTGTTCGAGGGCGGCAAGGCCTGCAGCCTGGACGAGGACGCGGTGCGTGTCGCCCTGCGCGGCGTCACGCGCGTGATGGAGCACCTGGGGCTTTGGGCAGGTCCGAGCGACCGGGCGCGTGGTCCGGTGCACCTGTCGGACAGCCGATGGGTGCGTGCGCCGATGGCGGGCATCTTCCACCCAACCGCGGAGAACGGCGCCCATGTGGGCAAGGGCATGGTGCTGGGGTTCATCACCGATCCCTATGGCGAGCAGGTCCGCCGCGTGAAGAGCCCGCGGGAGGGCCATGTCCTGTGCGTGAACACCAGTCCAGTAGTGAACCAGGGCGACGCCCTTGTGCACCTTGCCTACGACGATGCGGACTGATCCGCGCCGGCGGCCCTACTCCACCACGAATCGCTGCGTCCAAGCGCCACCGCCCCCGTCTGCTCGGACGGCATAAAGGCCTGCCGGCCATCCGCTCAGGTCGATGCTCACGCGGTCGGCGGTGGTGCGCAGGCGCACCACCACGCGGCCTGCGGCATCCATGACAGTGACGTCCGACCCATCGCCGGCCAGCCAGAGCTCATCGCGCGCAGGGACGGGCCAAACGCGCGCTCCCGCAGGCGGCGCCAACGTCCCGATGGCGGTGGAGAGGACGAACAATGGATCACTAGCAGCACTGCAGCCCTCGGAATCCGTTATGGTGACCGCGTAAGTGCCGGTGAGGGTGACATCCAGCGCCTGCTGGTCGGCACCGGGGATCGGCTGGCCATCCAGCCACCATTGGTAGGCGGCGGCGGGTGAGCTCTGCAGCGTGGCACCCACCTGGGTGATCACGGGAACAGGGACGGGCGGGAGTACGGCGAACGAGATGGCGTCGGAATAGCCGAAACAACCCGCCGCATTGGTACCCGCGATGCTGTACGCACCTGCTGTGGACTGCAGGAACGGGGCGTTCTGCAGGCCGCTGCTCCAGGTGTAATCCACAAGATCGGCAGGGGCGGTCACGAGCACGGTATCACCCGCGCAAATGGTGGTATCAACCGTGAAGGTCATGTCAGGGCCCGCGGCGAGAACGGCGGCGAACGCATCCAGCTTGCCGTGGCCGAACAGGTTGTTGGGCGTGGTGCCCGTAAAGGCATCGCTGCGGGCACTGACGAGCAGGGCCTCCTTGATGTCAGCCCAGGTGGCCGTGGGGCATCGTTCCAGCAGCAGCGCCACCGTGCCAGTGACCACAGGGGAGGCCACCGAGGTGCCGCCCGAACGGATATGGTAGCCGCCCACGTCCACCTTGAAGGGCTGGTTGGCGATGAGGAATTGGAGCCAGCTGAGCGGAGCTGAGGTGAGCGTTATGTCGCCGGTAGCCGCAACATCCGGCTTCGTCCGGCCATCGCGCGTGGGGCCGTTGCTGCTGCTCGGGCTGATCTGACCCTCCGTACCGGGGAAGCTCTGGTAGGTGTTCGTGTAGTCCGTGTAGGCCAGCTCGTTCTGGTAGTTGGCCACGGTGAGCACCCGGTCGCTGCAGGCCCATGCGTCCACGATGCGCACGTCGGTGTCCGGATAGCGGTAGAGCGCATCGTTCTGGGCGTTCACGGGGGAGAGGTCGTAGACGATACGGGAGGTGCCGAGCTCGTTGGCGCTCCAGACATGGAAGCGGCCCTGACCGGTGGTGCTGAAGCGGAACTTGAAGGCGGCGGAATCGGGCTGGGCGATGAGCACGTCCATGCGGTATTGTCCGCCGCGGAGCTCGGCGTAGTACTCCACCGTGCCAAGTTCATTCCCCAGATCGGACAAAAGCGGCTCGGTGACCACCTGGCCCAGCGCATCCTGCACGGAGAACCAGTTGCCGCGGGCCCGGGGAACATGGTAACCCGTCTGCCACTGGTCGGCGCCCATGGCAAAGCGCACACCGTTCATGTCCGCGGTGTCGGCCCATAGCTCGAAATAAACTGCCGGGAAGCCCAGACCGCTGTTGTAGTTCGTGTTGAACCAGGTGTACCCCGTGTCCGCCGCCACGGGATAGGACAGGTGGTAGTTGGGCAGGGTGCGGCTGTTGCCCGCCGCACAGACCATGGCACGACCGGGTGCGGCATCCAGCATGTCGTCGACCAGCAGGGCCGCGGCATCCAGCCCGTCGTGGCTGCCGAAGTAGGTACCAAGGCTCGCGTTGATGACCGCGGGCCGGCCTTGCGCGGCGGCCAGGTCGAAGATGTACTTGACCGCATCGGCCACCGCAGCACGCCAGTTGGGCCGCGTGAAGTCGCTGCTGACGATGATGAGGTCCGCACCGGGTGCCACGCCCATGTTGCGGCCATTGGCCCTGCCATTCCCGGCGGCCGTGCCCGCAACGGTGGTGCCGTGCCCGTAGAAGTTGGGCTGGTCCACGGCCGGGCACAGACCAGCATTGATCGCCGCACTGTCATAGGCCTGGCCATAGCCGAAAGGCTGGGGCGCCAGGGACAGGTCGTCATCCAAGGTCTGGTCCCAGTAGTGGAGCACGCGGGTATTGCCCAGGCTGTCGAGGAAGTCGGGGTGGAGCAGGTCGAGCCCGCTGTCGATGATCCCGACCACCACACCCGCGCCGGTGTATCCCTGCAGAAGGGGCGGCAGGCCGGCGTGCACCTCATTCACGCGGTTCTTCACACGCATGCTGTCATTGAGCGCCTGTCCGCGGTCCATGCTGAACTCAATACCCCGCAGGGCAGGATGGACGGCCAGGCGGTCCACCCGGTCCACCGGCACAGCCACGCTGAGCACATCCGCGGCGCCCATCTTGACGCGACCGCCGGCCTCGAGCACAGCGGCCGCCAGGCGGGCCGCGTCACCGCGCAGCAGCAGGTCGACCTCGGCCCCCGGCGGGTGTGGCGCGCGCAGGAAGCGCTCCAATTGCAGGCCATAGGGCTGGACGCGTTGGGCGTGGGCGGAGGCCACCAGACAGGTGGCGACCAGCAGGGTGTTCAGCAGGCGCATGGACCAAAGCTAATGGTGCCGAAGGGCGATCATGGCGCCATGATCCGGCAGTTCACCAAGGAAACGGACGGTGCCGGTGCTTCGTTCGATATGACAGGCGTAGTGGGTGCGGCCGTTGGTGACCAGCAGGACAGGCACCTTGAAGACGAGGTTGTAACGGGCCGCCTGGTCGAAGGTGTCCTGGCGGATGGGGACGGAGGGCGCCTTGCATTCGACCACGGCCAGTGGGGCGCCGTCCGGGGCGTGCACCACGATGTCGGCCCGCCTGGGCATGCCGTTCAGCACCAGCCCACGCTCCACGGTGATGAGGCCCGCAGGGCAGTACAGGTCGTGGATGAGGTGGTTCAGGAAGTGCTGGCGCACCCATTCCTCGGGGGTGAGCGCCACCCATTGGCGGCGCACCGGGTCGAACACCTGCGGTCCCCCGGTGCCTTGTTTAGTTTTGACGCCGTGGTCCGGCAGGTCGAGCCCGATCATCACACAACGGACAAAGGTGCGCACCAAGCAGGAGATCGTCGAGAACTGGCTGCCCCGGTACACGGGGCTTGAGCTGTCCGCATTCAAGCCGCACGTGTTGCTGACCAACTTCAGCAACTACATGGAGATCTTCTGCCGGCAGACCGGTGCGGTACTGCACGGGCAGGGCCGTCCCATGCAGGTGGCCGTGGCTGGCCGGCAGCTGGGTCAGGCCGTTGTGCACGGCG
>CAZUNW010000050.1:9373-11745 GCA_964621425.1 uncultured Chryseobacterium sp.
CTTCGGCATGGGCAGCCCAACGGCAGCCACGGTGATGGACCTGCTTACGGCGATCGACCCGCGTGCCGTCATCTTCCTGGGCAAGTGCGGCGGCCTGAAGCGGAAGAACCAGCTGGGCGACCTCATCCTGCCGATCGCCGCCATACGCGGGGAGGGCACAAGCAACGACTACCTGCCGCCTGAGGTGCCCGCGCTGCCCAGCTTCATGATCCACCGGGCCGTGAGCGGCGTGGTGCGGGACATGGACCTGGACTACTGGAGCGGCACGGTGTACACCACCAACCGCAGGGTGTGGGAGCACGATGAGGCCTTCAAGGAGCGCCTGCGCACCTACCGCTGCATGGGCATCGACATGGAGACGGCCACGGTGTTCATCACCGGCTTCGCCAACGGCATACCCACCGGCGCCCTGCTCCTGGTGAGCGACCAACCCATGGTGCCAGAGGGCGTGAAGACCGGCACGAGCGATGCGAAGGTCACCGCCGGCTTCGCGGAAACGCATGTGAAAGTGGGCGTGATGAGCCTGCGGGACATCATCAACGAAGGCCGTTCCGTGAAACACCTGCGGTTCGAATGAGCGTGCTCGACGGCTTCAAGAAAGTGATGGCCGAGGTGCGTGCGGGCACCTTCAGGCCCATATACCTGCTGCATGGCGAGGAGCCCTTCTTCATCGACCGGGTGGCCGGGGAGATCGAGCGGTGCGCCGTGGAGGAGCACGCACGCGACTTCGACCAGACGGTGCTCTATGCGCGCGACTGCGACGCCGACCAGGTGAAGGACACCTGCCTGCGATTCCCCATGATGGGCGCGCGGCAGCTGGTGGTGCTGCGGGAGGCGCAGGGCTGGCGCATCGACATGCTCGAGAAGCTGGAGGCCTATGCCCTGAAGCCCACACCCAGCACGGTGCTCGTGATCTGCTACAAGCACAAGAAGGTGGACGGCCGCAAGAGCTTCGTGAAAAGCGTGGGCAAGCACGGCACCGTGTTCACCAGCGACCGCCTGAAGGACGAGCAGCTGCCCGACTGGGTGCAGCGCTATGTGGGCCACCACAAGCGGCGCATCGCGCCGCGCGAGGCACAGCTGCTGGCGGACCACCTGGGCGCGGACCTGGGCAAGGTGACCATGGAGGTGGAGAAGCTCTGCCTGGTGACTGAGGAGGGCGGCACCATCACGGCCGACCTGGTGCAGCGCTATGTGGGCATCAGCAAGGACCACAACATCTTCGAGCTGCAGAAGGCCATCGGTGCGCGGGACCGCGTGAAGGCCCTGTCGATCGCCCGCCACTACGGCCAGGACACCAAGGGCCACCCATTGCCCGTGACCGTGGCCAACCTGCATGGCTACTTCACGAAGCTTGTGCTGATGCACACCCTGGGGGACAGGCCGGCCAAGGAACTTGCCGAGCTGGCCAAGGTGCCGCCCTTCTTCCTGAACGAATACCGCACTGCCGCTCGCAACTACAGCCTGGACCACCTGCTCCACGCCCAGCACCTCTTGCGGCAGTGCGACCTCGCCAGCAAAGGGATGGGCGCAGGTGGTGCCGATGAGGGCGAACTGCTCACCGAACTGCTTGCACGGGTGATCGACCGGTGAGGCACGGGTGCAGCCCGGAACCCGTTACCTTCGCGATCCTGCGCCGAAAAAGGCGCCCCCGCGCATGAACCGCCTGACGTGGCTCCTGGTGGCCGCCCTCCTCCCCTTCCAGTTCCTGTCCGCCCAGAACACCAGCACCATCCGGGGCTTCGTGTATGACCAGGAGAACGGCGAGCCGGTGATATTCACCAATGTGATGCTGCGGGGGAAGAGCCTGGGGGCCGCCACGGACGTGAACGGCTACTTCTCCATCAGCCGCATCCCGGCCGGCAGCTACACCCTCATGGTGACCTCACTGGGGTATGACACCCTCACCAAGGCCGTGAACCTCGCCGCCGGGCAGATCATCACTGAGAAGCTCTTTGTGACCAAGACCAAGTTGGAACTGACGACCTTCACTGTGACGGCCGAGAAGACCGAGGCACAGACGCAGGTGCGGATGAGCGTGACCAAGCTGGACCCGAAGCAGATCGACCGCATACCCGCCATCGGCGGCGAGGCCGACCTGGCCCAGTACCTGCAGGTGGTTCCCGGCGTGGTGTTCACCGGCGACCAGGGCGGACAGCTGTATGTGCGCGGGGGCTCGCCGATCATGAACAAGGTGATGCTGGACGGCATGGTGCTGTACAACCCCTTCCACAGCATCGGGCTCTTCAGCGTGTTCGACAACGATATCATCCGCAACGCCGACATCCATACCGCGGGGTTCAATGCCGAGCACGGTGGACGGGTGAGCAGCGTGATGGACGTGACCACGCGCGACGGAAACAAGACCCGCC
>CAZUNW010000050.1:11755-11984 GCA_964621425.1 uncultured Chryseobacterium sp.
TGGCGGGCAAGGTGGGCGCGAGCACCTTCGCCGGCAAGGTGATGCTGGAGGGCCCGCTGAAGAAGCAGAGCAAGCCGGGCTCGGGATCCAGCTCCTTTCTGCTGAACGCCCGCCACAGCTACCTCGACCAGAGCAGCAGGGCGCTTTACACCTTCGTTGACACGGCGGGCCTTCCGTTCACGTTCACCGACCTCTACGGCAAGGTGAGCTTCAACGGAGCGAACGGGAG
>CAZUNW010000050.1:11994-12338 GCA_964621425.1 uncultured Chryseobacterium sp.
CCTGTTCGGCTTCAACTTCCGCGACGGGGTGAAGTACCGCGAGGTGAGCGACCTGACCTGGAACAACTGGGGGGCCGGCACCAACTTCGTGCTGGTACCCGCGGGCAGCGCGGTGCTCATCGACGGCGTGTTCAGCGTGAGCAACTACCGCATCGACCTCCGCGAGGGTGCGCTGCCGGCGCGCAACAGCGAGATCGCAGGATTCAACGGCGGCCTCAACTTCAAGTACTTCATCCGTGATGACGAGATCAAGTACGGGATCGAGGTGCTGGGCTTCCGCACGGATTTCAGCTTCTTCAACAGCAGCGGGCTGGAGATCACTCAGAGCCAGAATACCAGCGAAC
>CAZUNW010000051.1:0-838 GCA_964621425.1 uncultured Chryseobacterium sp.
CCGTTCAGCGAGGTGGGCAGCATGGGCGTGAACCTGCTGCGCTTCGCCCTGTGGTCGCGGAACGGCCACCTGCCCAAGGCCGCGGTCATCACCGGCCAGCACAACCCCTATGCGGAACGCTTCGCCGAACGGGAGCACCTGCACGCGGTGTACACGGGCTTCACCAACAAGCCCGAGGCCTTCGAGGACCTGCGCGGCAGGTTCGGATTGGAGCCCGAGGAGGTCGCCTTCTTCTTCGATGATGTACTGGACCTGCCCGTTGCAGCGCGCTGCGGGATGCGCATCATGATCGGCAGCCCGGTCACCGCCTGGCTGGTGGAGCAGGCCATCGCCCGGGGCGAGGTGGACCTGGTAACCGCGAACAGCGGCGGCTCCAACGGGCTGCGTGAGGCCACCGATGCGGTAACGGCGCTGCTGGGCCTGGGACGCGACGTACTGGCGCACCGCACCGCTTACTCGGACACCTACCAGCGCTACCTCGCCGAGCGCCAGGCCGTGAAACCCGCGATCGTCCGCAAGGCACGCTGAATCACTGCGGCGGACGCGCCGGGGGCTTGCCGCGCAGCTTGAACCGTACCGATCCACCGGCGGCGGGCACGGTCACGGCCGCCTTCTCGAAGAGCACGGGGGATGGTTTGCCAAGCACATCCTTGCTGAAGCCGAACGGCTCGCCAGGAAGTCCCTGCCGGTCCCGGTCAAGATCGTTGTTGCCGTTGATGTCCAGGAAGGCTTTAACCGCATAGCGGCCCGGCGGCAGGTCATCGAACCGCACCGCCGTGGCGGGGCGCACCGCCTCCACCCTGCGCTGCATGCAGCCCCTGCCCGAAGTGAAGGAGGC
>CAZUNW010000051.1:848-12324 GCA_964621425.1 uncultured Chryseobacterium sp.
GCCGCCACTAGCAGGGTGCCCTGCCCCTCGCGTGGAAGCACCACCTCCACCAACAGCGCACCCTGGCCGAAAGTGGCGGCCGCCCCGTGGAGCAGAAGGATCATCAACAGGAGACGCAGGTGCGGCATCAGAAGGTGGTGTCTTGCTTCCGGGCTTTGGCAAGCATACGCAAGAACCTTGCCCGCGACACCTCCACCGCGCCCAACCGGGCCGTGAACGGATTGAGGTACTGCGAATCGAAGAGCGTGAACCCGCGGTCACGAAGATGCGCCGCCAGTGAATGGAAGGCGACCTTCCCCGCATTGGGCGCCCGGTTGAAGAGGCTCTCGCCGAAGAAGGCCCCGCCGAGCGCAACGCCATAGATGCCGCCCACAAGGGTTCGCCCCGCAGCACCATCCTCCCGCCATACCTCCACACTGTGTGCATGACCGGCCTGGTGCACCAGGTTGTACGTCGCCTCAATGCGTTCATCGATCCAGGTCGTTTCACGGTCCGCGCAGCCCTTCACCACCTCGGCAAACGCCTGGTCGTGCGTCACCTCGAACCCCCCATTGCGCATGGTGCGGGCGAGGCGGGTGTTGGGGCGGAGGCGCTGCAAGTCGAAGATCGCGCGCGGATCCGGGTTGTGCCAGTAGAGCAAACCATCATCGTGCGCCATTAAAAAGCGTCCCTTGGCGTAGGCGGCCATGAGTTCCGTAACAGGGACCACCTGCACTTCGTGGCTCCGGGTCATGGACGGACCTTGATCACGGAACGCTCCAGCAGCGGACCGTCCAGGTCAGCGCGCAGGTGGTACAGCCCGGCGGGCAGCGCGGAAAGTGCGGCATCGGCCAGCGCCATCTGCCTGTAAGTCCCCGGCTCCACTGGCTCGCTGGTTCGCCACACGGGACGGCCCAGCGCATCAAAGAGCTCCAGCACCAGCCGGTCCGCGTCGCCCGTGTAGAGCGTCACGTTGAACCCGTCGATGAAGGGCGATGGATGCACCCCGAGGATGGACGCGTACCGGAGGGCAGTAAGGTCGGTGCCGCCGAGCAGCAGGTGGGCGCGCCAGAGGTCTGGGATGCCATGGCCCATGTCCGCATCGGGCCGCAGGGCCTGCGAGGCGCTCCTGCGGATGGCCGCGGTGACCTCCTCCGCCGTGCGGTCGGGATGCAGCTGCCAGAGACAGCAGGCCAGGCCGGCCACGATCGGGCTGCTGAACGAGGTGCCATTTATGCGGGCCAGGGAGGTGCCATCAACGTCGAGCCCGGTGCACTCCCAGCCCATGGCGCACACATCGGGCTTCACCCGTCCGTCCGCCGATGGGCCATGGCCACTGAAGGGGGCGCTCTGCCGCTGCGGGCCCACGGCGCCCACCGCAAGTATGCCCTCCGCATCGGCAGGGGCGCTGATGCGGTACCATTCTGACTGCCCGCTGTTGCCCGCGCTGTTCACCACCACCATGCCCTTCCGCGCCGCAATGCCCGCCGCGATGCTGATGCGCGCCGTGCGGCCGTCCAGGTCGGCCACCGCGTGGTCCTGCGCGCTGTCATCGAACGTGGTATAGCCCAGCGAGGTGTTCAGCACATCACAGCCCAGGCTGTCCAGCAGCTCCGCGCCGCGCACCCAGTGGTCCTCCTCCACGATGTACTCGGTGGCAGCCTCCTCGGTGCGCACCAGGGCCACGTCCACGGCGGGTGCCACGCCGACGAAGCGGCCTGGCAGGTCACCAGCCACCACCGAGAGCACGCTGCGCCCGTGCCAGTGATCGGCGTAGACATCCCCATCCGCGGCCACCATGTCGGCGGTGAGCACCACTCCGCCCCGATCACGCAAAGCGGTGAAGGCCGGCAGCACATCCACTCCCTCGAACCCACTGTCGAGCAGGCCCAGCAGCATGCCCTGCCCCTGCGCACCAGCCCGGTGCAGGAGGTGTCCGTTGAGCATGGCGAGCTGGCGGTAGCCCTGCCCGTAGGTGAGTTCATCGGACGCATCCACGCTGTTGCGCAGGACGGCGGGGAACTTTCCCGGCGCCGAGAACGGGCGCGGGGCGCCATCGTGCATGCAGCGGACTGAACGCACGAAGGGAAGCAGGTGAAGCGTATCGAGCGCAAGCGTGTCCGTGGTGCGGATGGTGGCGCTGTTCTGCCAGCGGCTGGTGCCGAGAACGAGGATGTCACCCGCCTGCTGCAAGCCCTCCACGAAGGACGGGTTTACGGGCAGGTCGAGCGAGTCCACGGCGATGCCCTGGCGGGCGCGGCGCTGCAAGGCACGCTCGCTGAGGAAGGTGGACGGCGCGGCCAGGTCATGCGGGGTCCCCCCCTTGTGGACGAACTCCACCAAGTAGGTGGCCGGAGCGGTCTGCGCAGCCACGGCCGGGCCAAGCAGCACGGCCAGCACGGCCAGCATGGCCAATGGAAAAGGTCTAGTCACCATGGGCCGTGACCACCTGCCTGAAATACCATCCCGTGGTGCCGGCGGGCTGCGTGTTCGAGGTGTCCTTGAGGCGTTCCACGAGGCCCACGTTCCTGGCGTACCGCTCGCGGATGATCAGCGTGTCCACCAGGTTGTTCGGGAAATAGCTTCTCACCACCACCGTGCTGTCGAAGAACAGTCCGTCCTGCTGCCAGGGACGGTCAATGTCCGCATAGCCCATCTCCAGGTCGCTCTGGTCATTGAAGGCGTTGAGGTTCCAGCGCTGGCCGGCACGCACCGGGAACACCATCTTCAGCAACCGCAGGTTTTCCTCCGTCCGTTCGGCCTGCGCGGCCTGGCGGGTCTGGGTCCACACGTCCTTGATGCGCCACTCCGCCTCAACGGAGTCCCACACGGAGCGCTCGATGCGCTGGGCGATGCGGCCTGCAGGGTCGATGTACACCGAATCGATCACCTCGCGCAGGCGGTAGCGCACGGCACCGCTCACGCCCAGCGGCTCGAAGTTCCAGGACGAGTCCACGACGTACTCCACCCACAGGCCCTGCTTCACGGGGAAGTAGCCATAGCCCAGATCCACCGCAGCAGGGCCATCCTTGCGGCAGCCCGGCAACAACAGGGAGGCGGCGAACAGTGCCGCACACGAATTGCGGAAGATGCGCTCGATGCTCATGGCGTCCGGTCGATGAATCCGCCCCCTATCACGTCGTCACCCTCATAGAAGACGGCGCTCTGGCCCGGGGCGACGCCTGTAACAGGCGCGTGGAAGTCCACGCGGACGCGTTCGCCGTCCATGCGCAGGGTGCAGGGGGTGCCCCTGTCCTTGTAACGCACCTTCGTGACAGCCTCCATCTCACCATTCAACGAACTGATCTTCAAGAAGTTCGGACGGCGCACCCACATGGTCTG
Source organism: uncultured Chryseobacterium sp. (assembly GCA_964621425.1). Classification (GTDB taxonomy): domain Bacteria; phylum Bacteroidota; class Bacteroidia; order Flavobacteriales_F; family PHOS-HE28; genus PHOS-HE28. The sequence continues at coordinate 4,170 of CAZUNW010000051.1, forward strand.
CTGCTGAAGCTCGTCCTTGCGGCCCAGCACCACGGTGTTCGTCTCTGGGCGGATATCGGTCACGTAGAGCGGTTCGCCCACAGCGATGCCCAGCCCCTTGCGCTGGCCGATGGTGAAAAAGGGATAACCATCGTGCTCGCCAAGCACCTCGCCGCTGGTGCTCACCAGCCTGCCATGCGCCAGGCGCGCCGTGGCCTCGGGCTCGCGGCGCTTCAGGAAGCCGCGGTAGTCGTTGTCCGGTATGAAGCAGATCTCATAGCTCTCGCTCTTCTGCGCCAGCTGGGGGAAGCCGGCCTCCATGGCGATGCGGCGGATCTCGCTCTTGTGGAAGCCGCCGACCGGAAAGCGCGTGCGGGACAGGCTGTCCTGCTTGAGGCCCCAGAGCACATAGCTCTGGTCCTTGCCAGGATCGAGACCGCGACTCACCGTGAACCGGCCGGCATCCGGCCCTTCGGCCACCGGCGTGAGGCGCGCGTAGTGGCCCTTGGCGCTGAGCGGGCAGTCCAGCATGTCCGCTCGACGCAGCAGGGCCTCCCACTTGATGAAGGTGTTGCACAGCACACAGGGATTGGGCGTGCGGCCGCCCAGGTACTCGTCAACGAAGTTGCCGATGATGGCCTCACCGAACTCGTCGCGGATATCAAGGATCACATGGTGGAACCCACGGCTCACGGCAAGCTCACGCGCATCGTTGATGCTGTCAAGGTCGCAGCAGCCCGTGAGCCGCTTGCCCCCGCCGCTGGTGGCATAGTCCCACGTCTTCATGGTGACGCCCACCACTTCGTAACCCTCCTCGTGCAGGAGCAGGGCCGCCACGGAGCTGTCCACCCCGCCGCTCATGGCCACCAGCACGCGCCCGTGCCGGCTCATGGGCCCGTGGTGATTGGACTGCCGTCGAGGTATTCCGCGCGGCTGACCACACGGCCGCCCTCGTCATACTCCGTCACCAGACCGTTCAGCTGGCCGTTGAGGTAGGTGCCCTCGCGCTTCTTCGACTGCCCCTTCAGCACCCGCTGCACCTCCTGCCGGCCGCCCAACGCCGCATCGCCCACGATGGGTTCCTCCACCCAGGTGCCGTTGCAGTGATACTCCGTGAATGGCCCTTCCAACCGGCCCTGCTTGTAGGTCACCTCGCTGCGGAGCTGTTCGTCGTCGCAGTACTCCTTGAACACGCCGTTCTCCTTCTTGTCCTTCACGAAGCGGCCCTTCTGGTACACCATCTGGATCTGCACGGTGCCGTTCTCATGGAAATGGTACCAGATTCCATCGCGGTCGCCGTTCACCATGCGCCCCTCGATCTCCTTCACCCCGTTGGGATGGTACCAGGTGAAGGTGCCATCGCCCTCGCCTCGCACATAGGTGCCACGGTGCTTCACCTGACCGCCGGGAAAGAACTGCTCGTGCACACCCTGCTGCACGCCCTTGGCGTAGGTGATGCGCTCTGAAAGGCCGCCATCCGCCGACCACGTGAGCTGCTCGCCGTCCTGCACACCGTTGGCCCAGCGTTCCTGAGAACGCCTTCCACCGTCCGCACCGAAGTAGCTCCACACACTGTCCTTCGCCTGGCCCACGTAGCGCCCTTCCGCCATGAGGCGGCCGTTGGGGTGGAAGTGGCGGGCGTGCGACGCCGTGCCCCCGGGGTAATGGTCCACGATGCTCTCCACCTTGCCGGTGGTGGAGAAATATGTGAAGGTGCCCACGGGGCGGTCGTCCTTGAACTGACCGGTGTAGCGCACCTGCTCGCTGTCAGCCCAGAAGCGAGCCCAGGAGCCCTGTTTGCGCCCCTGCGCATCGGTCGCATTGGGGGCGGCCTGCTGGGCGGCAAGGTTGCCGCCAAGGCCCGCTGCCAGCAACGTGAACGAGATCATCCTCCGCATGCCTCAAAGATACCCACGACAAGCGGGTCGCAACGGCTGGGCGCGGCCCGTTATCTTCGGCCGCCCATGACCCTGTTCCGACCGGATTGCCGCCATTTCCGGGGCGATGTGCCCTGCCGGCCGCACAAGCTGCACGGAGTCCACTGCGCCGACTGCGGTCATTACGACCCCATCCGCCAGCGCGTGCTCATCATCAAGCTGGGCGCCCTGGGCGATGTGGTGCGCACCACCCCGCTGCTCACGCCACTGCGCCGGCGCTTCCCCCAGGCCGAGATCCACTGGCTCACCCTGAGCCCCGAGATCCTGCCCGGATCGGTGGACCTGAAGCTGCCCTTCGACCTGGCCTCTCTGCTGGTGATCGAGGGAACGCACTACGATTACGCCATCAACCTGGACAAGGACCGCGAGGCCTGCGCCCTTATGGCCCGGGTGGACGCCGCGGAGAAGCACGGCTTCACCTGGAAGGACGGCCGGTGTGCGCCGGTGGATGAGCTGGCCGTGCACAAGTTCAGCACGGGCGTGTTCGATGATCTGAGCCGCGCCAACACACTGAGCTACCTGCAGGAGATCTTCGCCATCGCAGGCTTCACCTTCGGTGGCGAGGAGTACGTGCTGGACAACCATGCCGCAGGCCGGCGCGCCTGGGACATCGACCGGGAACGGCACGTGGTGGGGCTCAACACCGGATGCGGCGGACGCTGGACGAGCAGGCTATGGAGCGAAGAGCGCTGGACCGACCTCGCCCGGATGCTGAAGCGCGACGGGTACGAGGTCGTGCTGCTGGGCGGTCCGCCCGAGCACGAACGCAACCTGCGCATCGCCGCCGCCAGCGGTGCCACCTACTTCGGCCACTTCGACCTGCAGCTCTTCATCGACCTGCTGGACCAATGCGACACGGTGGTGACTCAGGTGACGATGGCCATGCACCTGGCACTGGGCCGGCACAAGAACCTGGTGCTGATGAACAACATCTTCAATCGCCACGAGTTCGAGCTATACGGACGGGGAAGCGTCGTGGAACCGGACACCGGCTGCGAGTGCTTCTATGCGGCGCGCTGCCGCAGGCTTGACAAGGGGGGGCATGCCTGCATGGACGACATCAGCGCAGGGCGCGTGCACGAGGCCGTGGTGGCCTGCCGCCTGCACCGCGCGCCGGGAGCCTGATAACGCCGCATGCGCATCACCTACCTCAGCACCTTCTTCCCGCTGCGGGGTGGCATCGCCCACTTCAACGAACGGTTCGCGGCTGAGCTGCATCGGCGTGGCCATGCGGTGCGCGCCATCACTTTCAGCCGCCAATACCCGCGCCTGCTCTTCCCCGGCAAGACCCAGGAGGAGACCGGCGGTGCCGCGGGCGATGCCCCGGTGCGCGCGGAGGTGCGCGTGGACAGCATAGGCCCGTGGAGCTGGTGGCGAACGGGGAGGGCAGTGCGGCGCGACAAGCCCGACGTGCTCCTGTTCAAGTACTGGATCAGCTTCTTCGCACCCTGCTTCTGGGCCATCGCACGGCTCGCCCGCGGGAACGGCCGTACTCGCGCCATCTACGTGGTCGACAACTTCATCCCCCACGAGAACAGGCCTGGTGAACGCCTGCTGCGCTGGCTCGCTTTCCGCGCAGTGGATGGCTGCATGGTGATGAGCGCATCCGTGGAACGCGACATCCGTGAGGCCCACCCCAACCTGCCCATCGAACGGTCACCACACCCGGTTTATGACAACTTCGGACCCCTGCAGGACCGCGCAGAGGCCCGCAGGAAGCTCGGCCTGCCCGCCAACGCCGTGATCGCCCTCTTCTTCGGATACATCCGGCCCTACAAGGGCCTGGACCTGCTGCTCGAGGCCTTCCCCGCGATGACCGCCCTGGGAACCGACCTGCACCTGGTGATCGCCGGCGAATGCTACGAGGACGAGCAGCGCTATCGCGACCTGGTGAAGGCCAGTCCGGTGGCCGATCGCATCCACTACTTCGGCGACTACATCCCCAACGACACGGTGGGCAGCTACTTCAGCGCGGCGGACGTACTCATTCTGCCCTACCGCACCGCCACCCAGTCGGGCATCGTCCAGATCGCCTACCACTTCGAACGACCCTGCATCGTTAGCGACGTGGGCGGGCTCGGCGAAGTGGTGGTGGACGGCGCAACGGGATACGTGGTGGCCGCCGGTGGCGGCGAGGCCCTGGTGGAGGGCATGCGCCGGTTCCTCGCCGGACCGCGTGACATGCGCGATGCCATCCGCCAGGAACGGCGCAAGTACACGTGGGATGCGTTCGCCGAAGCCCTGGAGCGGCTCGTGGCACGCATCGGTTGACCGGCCATCATGGGGAACCCGCACCCGTGTGCGGACGTATCTTCCGCGTTCATCCGCACGGCGGGCATGCTGCCTCTCCCCCTCCTCCTCTACCTGCTCGCCCTGGCGTGCTGCCCTGATCCCGCCGATCGTGCGCCCGCCGCGCCGCGCATGGCAGCGACCGCACCGGCACCATGCAGCACGAATGCCCGCAAGGCAGCGCGCGATCGTGCATGGCAGGCGGACCCGCACGCACGGATGCTGGCCATCGCCGACATGACGCGGCCCTCCACCGAGGAGCGATTGGAGGTGGTGGACCTGTGCACCGGTCGAACAATGCTGCGCACCTACGTGGCGCACGGACAGGGCAGCGGGGGCCTTATGGCCGAACGCTTCGGCAATGAAGCAGGCTCCCACCTCACCAGCCTGGGGCTCTACCGGGTGGGCCCCGCGATCAACAGCCCCCGGCATGGCAGTGCGCTGTTGCTTTTCGGCTTGGACGCGGGCCTGAATGACCGCGCCAGGGAGCGCGAGATCATCATCCATGGGGCAGACTATGCCGGGGCCTCCTACATCGCCACCCATGGCCGGCTGGGCCGCAGCTGGGGTTGCCCGGCAGTACCGCAGGCGGACATGGAAGAGCTGGTGCGGTTGCTCGCGGACGGCGGCCTCCTTTACGTGCACCACGGCACGGGCATCGACCGGGGATGAGGACCCTCCTATGCACGGCACTGCTGCTGGCCGGCGGCTGCGGGCACCGCCCCGATACAGTGCCGGAACGGGAAGTGGACGCGCCCGCGGAAGAGGGTCCGGCCTACACGCTGCACAGGCTTACTCCTGCGGAGCTGGACAGCTTCGCGCATTCCCCACGCGGTGCGGACGCCGACACGGCGGGCATCCGGGCGTTCTACGCCGGTCGCGACCTGCAGTACGCCTGGTTCATCGACGGTTCGCTCACATCCGCTGCGGACAACTTCCTGCTGCTCGTCAGCTCCAGTGAACACACCGGTGCCGCCGCCGTTGAACGCGACAGCCTGCAGGCGCTCATCCGCCGGTCCAGCGTAGAGCGGGATACCTCGTCCGCATGGATGCGCGAGGTGGAACTCGCGCTCACCGCGCATTTCTTCCGCTTCGCCGGCAGGCAGTACGGCGGACTCGTGCAGCGCGACCCACTCGAGCTCGACTGGTTCATCCCCCGGCGCAAGAAGGATGTGACGCACCTGCTGAAGGCGCTGCTGGAAGGCCGCACCGACCTGTCACCGTTGGAACCGCTGCATCCCCTGTACCTCGCGCTCAGGAAGCAGCTCATCCGGCTGGACGCCCTGCGCTGGTTGGACACCCTGCCGCACCTGCACGACCTGCCGATGCCAGCCGCGGGTCTGGCGCCCGGCGACACGGACAGCCTCGTCGTACACGTACGCCAGCGCCTCGCGGCCTGGGGCGACCTGCCGCAGGGCGATCAGGTGGCCGGGACCACCCTCTACGACACCACGCTGGCGGCCGCCGTGGCGCGCTTCCAGATACGTCATGGGCTGCGGGCGGACAGGCTCATCGACCAGGGTCTCGTGAACGCGTTGGACCGCCCTGTGGAGGAGCGCATCCGCACAGTCCTCCTCAACATGGAACGCCTGCGCTGGTTGCCGGAACGGCCCGCACCGGACATGCTGTTCGTGAACATCCCCGACTTCCGCCTTCACGTGCTGGAAGGTGACCGCGTGACGTGGGGCATGGACGTGGTGGTTGGTTCCGAGGCCACCGGAACGGCCGTGTTCGCGGGTGCGATCACGCACATCGTGTTCAGCCCGGCATGGACCGTTCCGGAGAGCATCGTCCGAACCGAACTGCTGCCGGTCCTGCGCACCGATCCCGGCTACCTCGACCGCATGGGCATGGAGCGGGTGGGCGGCACCGATGTACTGCCCAAGATCATGCAGCGGCCGGGGCCCAGGAACGCCATGGGCCGGGTGAAGTTCCTCTTCCCGAACACGCACGCCATCTACCTCCATGACACGCCGGGCAAGGCCGTGTTCGCGCGGGAAAAGCGAGCGCTCAGCCACGGCTGCATCCGCTTGAGCGAGGCCGGGCGCCTGGCCCGCCACCTGCTGCGCCACGACACGGCGTGGACCGCACAACGAATGGATGCGGCCATGCACCGTCCCACCGAGCTGCAGGTCCCCCTGAAGGTTCCTGTACCGGTGGTCATCGGCTATTTCACCGCCTGGGTGGACGATGCGGGCCTGCTGCACTTCCGCGAGGACATCTACGGGCATGACGCCCGCCTTGAACGCGAGCTCTTCACACCGACCAACGGGGATCGTGCAGCTGCCACCACGCGGCAGGCGTCTCCGCCGAAATAGCCCGCCAGGGTGCGGTTCCAATAGGCTTCGGGATCGGCGGTGGGCTCAGGGATACGCAGGCTGCGGAGGGGCTCGGCGAACACCGGCACCGGCAGCGGCGCTTCACCTGTGCAGGGCATGGCCATCAGCGAAGCGTGCAGGTGGGCCGTGTGGGTCCTGAAGCGGAAGGCATCACCACTGAGCAGGTCCTGCGACACCCATCGGTCGTTGCCCCACGCCACTGCACCCAACAGAGCCACGAGCACCATGGCCCGGTCGAGCACAGGAGCGTCCAGGGAACGCCACACCGCGCGGCCATGCCAGCGGGTTCCGTAGGCCAGCGCCGCACCGGTGCAGCACACCAGGAAGGGCCCCAGCACCATGTTCAACGTACGGTACTGGCCCAGCATCCCCATGGACCAGAGCGGCGGAAGGGTGCCCAGCAGGACAGCCGCAAGGCCGGCCAGCAGCCAGGGCCATGGTCCATGATGCCGGAGCCCCGCGGTCCATGCAGCACCAGCGCGGCGGCCGAGCTGCCAGACACCGAACAGGACGGCAGCCACCACGGGGTCGGCCAGCCACCTCACGATGTGGCGCGCCGCGTGCGCAGCGCCCATGAACAGGGTGAGCATGACGTCGTGCCGCTGTGGGAAGTGCATGCTGCGCACGGCATTCCCGGGCGCAAGGGCCACCACCGCGCCGCAGGCCACGGCCACGGCCAGCAGCACCGCGTGCCGTGTGAGCCCACGCCATCCACGACGCAGCGCGACGGCGGTGCATGCCATGTGGCCCACGACCAGCAGCACCATTGCCGTTTCATTGAAGCCAGCAGCCAGCACAAGCGTAACAACCGCCAGTGCGTGGTGGCCGGGACCCTGTTGAGGTCGCAGCAGCACTCCCACATGGACCAGCAGCAGCACCCAGCCGCCCAGGTAGGTGACCGCGCCGGTGTACCAGTACACGCCCTCGCCCAGGTGGGGCATGGCATGCAGGAGGACCAGAGTGCCGCCCAAAGCGATCAGGATGCGATCGGAAGTGCGTGGCCGGAGGATCCCGAGCCCGCCTAGGGCCCATGCCAGCGCGGCCACGGCGAGCAGCAGCAGCACGACCGGCACCAGCCGGTAGAGCGGCAGGCCTGCACCGGGGCCCAGCACCAAGGGACCGAGGAGCACCAGCACGTTGCTGGCATATCGGCCGTTCCACGTGTGATATTCATGGAGCACACGCTGCATGGACGGATCGCGCATGCCCGCAAGGGCGTAACCCCAGTCATCCCCATAGGGCGCGCAGGCTGCGGCCAGGAGCAGGTAGCGCAGGAAAAGCAGCAGCAGCAGCGCCCACGGCAGCCATCGCATGGACGGGTGCCGCACGGTCACGGGTCAAGCCCCGATTCGTTCGTCCACCCGGTAGTTGCCACGCTCCGGGGCATTGCGGGCCACCAGTTCGGCCACGAAACCCACCGTGAACAGCTGTACCCCGATCACCATGGACACCAGGGCAACGTGGAAGAGCGCGCTGTCCGCGACCAGGCGTGCAGGACGGTCGTTCATAACGTGCCACAGCTTGTCGCCCACGAGCCAAGCCGTGGCGAGGAAACCCAGCACGAACATCAGCGTGCCCAAGGCACCGAAGAAGTGCATCGGCTTGCGGCCG
>CAZUNW010000052.1:0-12320 GCA_964621425.1 uncultured Chryseobacterium sp.
CGGAACACTTCGACCGCAGGTTGCCTGACCCGTGCCACGATGGCGCGGTGGTCGTTCACGCTGCCGTCGAGGGCCGGATACTGTAGTGCGATGCCGAAGTAGCCGTCGGCGGGATCGAGCGTGTTCACGTCGCCCACCACCAATTCCACGCCGATGGGCGCACAGCGGGTGCGCAGCACGTCGATGTTCTGCGGGTAGAGACCCTTGTCCGCGAAGAACCTGTGCGCGTTCGCAAGCTCCTTCGGGCGTGCAGCGTACAGCATGTGCATGGCCTCCGCAATGGCGGTGGCCTCGTCCAGCAGGCTGGCGTTGGCGATGGGCAGCCCGGTGAGCTCCCCCACCATGGTCTGGTAGTTCAGCAGCGCCTCAAGGCGGCCCTGGGCGATCTCGGCCTGATAGGGCGTGTAGGCCGTGTACCATCCGGGGTTCTCGAAGATGTTGCGCTGGATGGGGGGCGGGGTCACTGTGCCGCTGAAGCCGAGGCCGATGTAACTGCGGAAGACCTTGTTCTTCGCGCCCAGCGCTTTCATGTGCTCCAAGTGCTCGCGCTCGGTGAGCGCTTCGCCCGTGGTGAGGGCATGCGCCGCACGGATGCCACCTGGAACGGTGCGTTGGATCAGTTCATCAATGGAGCCGACGCCGATGGTTTGCAGCATCACTGCGGTCGCATCGGGGTCGGGACCGATGTGACGCTCCTGGTAGGACACGAAGTTCATGGGATGGAGTGGTCGGAGACCGGTGCAAATATAACGGGCTGCGAGGTCGCCTTGGACCTCTACGCCTTCAACAGATCGACTGCGTGGCTGTTCGGTGAGCGCCTATATTTGGGCGTTCCGATGCGTGTCCAGCTTGCGTTGTCCATCGTCCTGGTCCTGACGGCAGGAGTGTGCGCCCAGGACAATATCCTGCTGATGAACGGTCGGGTGATCAGCGGCAAGGTGTTGGGCCAAAGCACGTTGGAGGTCCGCTATCTGGTACCGAACGGCAAGGCTCCTCCCCGCGAGCGTCAGGAGCCCACCGAGGAGGTGTTCAGCGTAACGGACAGCCTCGGTCAAGAGCGGGTCTGGTACTTCCACGATACCATCTTCGGCAACGACCTCACCGTGGACCAGATGCGAAGCTTCATCAAGGGTCAGCAGGATGCGCGCGACGGTTACAGGCCTACCTGGACAACAGTGGGTGGCTTCGTGTTCGGTGCAGGTACGGTCATCGCCGCCAACCTGGAGATGAACTCCTTTTTCCTTCCCCCCATCTACGCGGTGGGGATGACCTTGCCGCGGGTGAACGTGACCCGGGGTTCCATTCGCGACCCATACATGGAGGGCGACATGGATTATGCTTACGGCTATGCCCGTGTTGGTCGTACCAAGCGCGTGGTTCACGGGCTGCTTTCCACCTTCGCTGGGATCGGTGCCGGTCTCCTGGTGCGGCAGCTCATCATCAACCCCGGTATGGAAGGCTACTGAGCTTTCCCTTGCCGTGCGGCGTGGGACGATGATCCCGCGGGCCTGTCCTGAAAGGCTAATTTTGGCCGCACTCCATGACCAGTTTCCAGAACAGCCTTTCAGACGCCCGGGAACGGGACTCTTCGGATCCGTTGCGTGCCTTCCGCAGCGAGTTCCATTTTCCGCAGCATGATGGCCGGGATGTCCTGTATCTCACAGGCAATTCCCTCGGCCTGCAACCGAAGGCCGCTGCCGATGCGCTGAAGCAGGAGCTCGATGATTGGGCCCGCTTCGGGGTGGAAGGGCATTTCCGGGCGAAGCATCCGTGGTACAGCTATCACGAGGAGCTCACGCCTTTGCTGGCGCGTCTCGTCGGTGCATTTCCCGAGGAGGTGGTGGCGATGAACCAGCTCACCAGCAACCTGCACTTCCTGATGGTGAGCTTCTACCGGCCCGCCGGAAAGCGCCGGAAGATCCTCACGGAGCAGCGTCCTTTCCCGAGCGACACCTATGCCTTCGCATCGCAGATCGCCTTCCACGGCGGTGATCCGGTGAGCGACCTCGTCGAAGTGCAGCCGCGCGTTGGCGAGCATATCCTGCGCATCGAGGACATCGTGGCGAAGATCGATGAGCTGGGCGATGCGCTTGCGCTCGTCTGCTTCGGCGGCGTGAATTTCTACACCGGCCAGGCCTTCGACATGGCCGCGATCACCCGGGCCGCGCATGCCGTGGGCGCAACGGCCGGCTTCGACCTGGCGCACGCCGCCGGCAACCTTCACCTGCACCTGCACGACTGGAACGTGGACTTCGCCTGCTGGTGCAGCTACAAGTACCTCAACAGCGGTCCGGGCAGCGTCGCTGGTGCTTTCGTGCATCAACGTCACCATGGGAAGCACCTGCCGCTCTTTGCTGGATGGTGGGGGCATGAAAAGGCGGAGCGCTTCAGGATGGAACGCACCTTCCGGCCCATGCCCACCGTCGAGGCCTGGCAGGTGAGCAACGCGCCGGTCCTTAGCATGGCCGTGCACCGTGTTGCGCTCGAGCAGTTCGACCGTGCCGGCATGGCCGCCCTGCGCGCGAAGAGCGAACAATTGACGTCCTTTCTCGCTTTCATCCTTGCTGCCGTGCAGCAGGATACCGGCTCACACCTGGAAGTGATCACCCCGGAGGACCCCGTGCAGCGCGGCTGCCAGTTGAGCGTCCTGGCCCATGGCCACGGTAGGGCGCTCTTCAACCGCATCACCGAACGGGGCGTTGTCGCCGACTGGCGCGAACCCAACGTGATCCGCATGGCACCTGTGCCGATGTACAACAGCTTCGAGGATGTGTATCGCTTCGGGGAGGTCCTGACCGAATGCCTGCTGGGGTGAAAGGGAACCGGTCGCCCGCCGATGGGAAGGCCTGATGACAGGCTGGCGGAATGTGTTTAGCGTAGAATGAAGAATGTAGAACTTCCAAGGCAGATAGGCTCTCCCACCATCCCTCCATCGCCCTCGCACTCCCGCACCCCCTCTCGCTTGCACCCTGTCACCCTCGTACCCGCGCACCCTCGCGCCCTGTCATGAAGCACATCACCATCGTCGGCGGCGGTCTTGTCGGAAGCCTGCTCACCGTGTTCCTGGCCAGGCGGGGCCACCGCGTGCGCCTGTTCGAGCGCCGTCCAGATCCCCGCAGGACCAACGTTTACGCGGGGCGCAGCATCAACCTCGTGGTGAGCCATCGGGGTTGGACCGCGCTGCGAGCAGCGGGCGTGGATGAGGCGGTTGAGCGCATCGTGGTTCCCGTTCATGCGCGCATGACCCATGACCGGGATGGCACCCTGACCCGGTTGCCCTACAGCATCGACGGACGGGCCATCCACAGCGTGAGCCGGGGTGAGCTGAACAGGGTGATGCTCTCTCAGGCGGAGGCCCTGCCCAACGTGGAGCTGTACTTCGACCATCGGTGCACCGGTGTGGACCTGGACTCGGCCACCTGCACCTTCACCACCGGCGACGGCCTGCCCGTGACCGTCCAGGCCGATGTGGTGTTCGGGGCCGACGGTGCGCCCAGCGCCGTGCGCCAGGAGATGATGAAGGGCCGCTTCAACTACAGCCAGACCTACATCGAGCACGATTACAAGGAGATCGCTTTCCCGCCCCACCCGGACGGTACGCCGCAGATGGATCCCAACTGCCTGCACATCTGGCCCCGACGCTGGTTCATGATGATGGGCCTGGCCAACCAGGACGGCGGCTTCACCGGTACGTTGTTCATGCCCCACGAGGGGGAGTTCTCCTTCGCCGGCATCCGCGACGAGGCGGACCTCCTGCGCTTCTTCGAGGCACACTTCCAGGATGCCATCCCCATGCTGCCCGACCTCGCCGCGCAGTATTTCCGCAACCCGCAGAGCAACCTGGCCATCATCCGGTGCGGTCCCTGGACCCACCGCGACAAGGCGGCGTTGATCGGGGATGCTGCGCACGCCATCGTGCCCTTCTACGGCGAGGGCATGAACGCCGGCTACGAGGACTGCAAGGTGCTGAACGACCTTCTGGACGCGCATGGTGACGACAACTGGGGCGTGGTACTGGATGCCTATGGGAAGGCGCGCAAACCGAACGGCGATGCCATCGCGGACCTGAGCCTGCGCAACTTCGTCGAGATGCGCGACCTTGTCGCCGATCCGCGCTTCATCCTGCGCAAGCGGATCGAGGGCCGCATGCAGCAGCGCCATCCGGATAAATGGATGCCGCTTTACAGCCAGGTGAAGTTCAGCGACATCGGCTACAAGCAGGCATGGGACGAGGGCCTGCGCCATGACCGCATCATGGAGCAGGTGCTGGCCTTGCCGGGGATCGAGGAGCGCTGGGAAAGCGCAGAGGTGGAGGGCCACGTGCTGCAGCTCCTCGACCGGGTGCACTGACCGCACACGGCGGATCGTTCATACGTTGAGCCGCCAGCCCTGCGTTGGGGAGGTGTGCAGTGCCACCTTCGCCCCATGCGTCTTGCGTCCATCCTGATACTCGCGGTCGTGGTGCCTGCGCAGCTGCAGGCCCAACGCCTGTTCGAGCGCAAACGGCCGGAGATCATACCCACCGACGGTAAAATGCGGCGGGGCGGCCTCTGGTTCGGCCTCGGTGTGACGCATGCCCTCGCACCCTTCGGCGAGCGGGAGGAGGAGCTGGTATCCATTCCCGATACCACTTACACCGCCACCTTCAAGGCCGGCGGTGGTTTCGGGCCCTATGTGGAGGTCGGTTGGTTCCACGCCACACGCGATCCCGTCATCCTCGACCTGTGGGACCTCGGGCTCGCCTACAAGGAGCTCCAGGGACGCCAGGACCATGTCGGAGTGCTGGGCTTCGGGGCCAACGGTGCGGACAGCACCGTGGTCCTGCCGGGTTCGGGTTCGTTCAACGACCGCTACCTGGGCTTGGTGGCCAACGCCAACAAGTTCATCCAGACGGCCGATCGCCAGTTCGTGCAGGTGAGCCTGGGCATCAATGCTGACCTTGCCGTAGGCACCTCACGCACCTATGCCGGTGACCCCATCGTGCTGGCCGGTCAGCAGCTTCCGCCGTCCTTCATCGGGCAGGTGCATCTGAAGGCGGGCTATGGCTTCCGTACGAGCGGCCGGCTGCTGGTCATCCCCACGCTGGAAAGCCCGGTCTTCAGTGTGGTCCCGGCGGACCAGGGCGTCGGGAGGCTCCAGTGGTTCAACACCCGCTACCGTCCCCTCATCCTGTGCGTGCGCTTCCTGCTGCTGCGCCATCCGAAGGGCTTCGCCTGCCCGCCAGCCGTGCGCCCGGATCCGTTCAAGGGCAGGAAGGTGTACAAGCAGGAGGGCTACCATCCCTGAGGCCGGCCCCCTCAGCGCAGGAAGGGATTGGAGCGGCGTTCGGCCCCGATGGTGGTATCCGGTCCGTGACCGCTATGGACCACCACCCCGTCCGGCAGCACCAGCAGCCGGCTGCGTATGCTCCCGAGCAGCACCTCCATGTCACCGCCCGGCAGGTCCGTGCGGCCGATGCTCCCCTGGAACAGCACGTCACCGCTCACCAGCCGGGCCTCGGCGCGGCAGAGGAAGGCCACGTGGCCGGGGCTGTGCCCGGGCACATGCATCACCTCCAGCACGTGCTGACCGAGCCGCACCTCGTCCCCCTCCTTGAGCAGGGCCACCGGTGCCGGTGAGGGTGCGCAGGGCACCCCGTAGAAGTCGCCGATGGCCGGCGCGCGATGCAGCAGTGCGACGTCGTCCGCGTGGATCTCCGGACCGAGGCCAAAAGTGGCCATGACCCATGCATTGCCCATCACGTGGTCGATGTGCCCGTGCGTGTTCAGGCAGCGCACAACGCGCAACCCATGCCGGTCGATGAAGCCACTGATGCGCTGCTCCTCCGTCGAACCGGTGCATCCCGGGTCCACCAGCAGGGCCTCCCGGCCATCGTGGATGAGCCAGGTGTTCTCCTGGAACGGGTTGCAGACGAACGGAACGCAGTGCAGCATGGGCGGAAATCCCTGAACTTCGCCGTTGCCGCGCCGAACAAGGGCGGCCGAATGTAGTTATCTTCAACGCTGTGCGAAGGACCATCCGCCTGTTCCTGGCACTGCTGCCCCTTCTGGCAGCGGGTCCCTCCCTGCGGGGCCAGTTCTACAACGGTGCCCAGCAGGTGTTCGGCAAAAGCCGGGTGCAGCATGAGGAGTTCCTCTGGCAGTATTACCGTTTCGACCGGCTTGAGACCTATTTCTACAAGGGCGGGCGCGATCTGGCCCGTTATGTGGCGCTTAGCGGCCACCGCCACCTGAAGGAGCTCGAGAAGGAGCTGGACATCGCACTGGACGACCGCGTGCAGTTCGTGGTCTACAATTCGCTGGGCGATCTGCGTCAGAGCAATATCGGCATCACCGGCGATGAGCAGTACAACATCGGCGGTGTCACCCGCATCGTGGGCACCAAGGTGTTCGTGTATTTCGAGGGCGACCATGCCCTGCTGGACCGTCAGGTGCGCAGTGGCGTGGCCCAGGTGATGCTTGACCAGATGATGTACGGTGGCAATTGGCGCGAGGTGCTCAAGAACAGCACATTGATGAACCTGCCGGACTGGTTCACCAAGGGGCTTGTGGCGCACATGGCCGGCCCCATGGACGCCGAGCGCTCCAGCCGTCTGCGGGACGGGATCCTGTCGGGGCGGTTCGACCGGTTCAACCGCCTGGAGGGTGATGATGCCGTGCTGATGGGGCAGGCCATCTGGGCCTACGTCGCCGACGTTTACGGGCAAGGAGTGATCCCCAACATCCTGTACATGACCCGCGTGAGCCGTAACGTGGAGAGCGGGTTCATCTATGTGCTGGGTGTCCCGCTGAAGGGCCTCTCCAAGGACTGCCTGACCCATTACCGCGACCGTTTCGGGAAGGAGGAACAGGTGCGCTCCACCGCCGGCATGGAGGAGGTCCCGGTCCGCTTCCGCAAGCGCACCACCTGGTCGGAGTTCAAGCTGAGCCCGAACGGCCGTTATGCAGCATGGGTCACCAATGAGCTTGGCCAGTACAAGGTGTTCATCCGCGACCTGTCCGAACAGCGTACCTGGCGGATCTCGAAGGGGGAGAAGAAACTGAACCGCATCATCGATCATGGTTTTCCCGTACTGGCCTGGCATCCCAGTGGACGCGCCCTGAGCTTCGCCGTGGAGCGCAAGGGCGAGCTGTATCTGCGCACCTACACACTCGACGACCGGCGCACCAGTTCAAGGCCCATCCTCATGCTCGAGAAGCTGCTGTCCATGGCCTACTCGCCGAACGGGCAGAACATGATCTTCAGCGGTGTGCGCGAAGGCCGCACCGACCTCTACCTGTACCATCTGCTGGGCAACCGCCAGGAACAGCTGACCAATGACCAGTTCGACGACCTGGACCCCGCCTTCACCCTGGATGGTGAGGGCATCCTGTTCGCCAGCGACCGAACGGACGATACCCTGCGCAGCCAGCCGGCCAACGCGGAGGTGGCGCTGGTGAACGGGAGGAAGGACATCTTCCTGTACGACCTTGCGGGGCGCTCCACGTTGCTGCGCCGCCTTACCAGCACGCGCCATGCCGACGAGTCGGCCCCCATGCCGCTGGACAGTGTGGCATACACGTACCTGGGCGACGCCGCCGGCCTGCGGGACCGTTACCGCGTCCGGTACGACAGCGTGGTGAGCCATGTGGATACCACGGTCCACTACCGCTACTTCGCGGTGAACGAGCGCATCACCCGCGGACGGCGGTCCGTGTTGGAGCAGGATGTCAACGCCCGTTCCGGGAGGATGGCCGAGCTCGTTTTCGAGGATGGACGATACCGCCTGCGTTTGGGCCGCACCAATGTGCCCGGTGCCGGGACCGGTGAGCTTCAGGGCGTGCCCCCGGCCCCCGCCGCAGGCCAGGAGCAGGGCAACAGCCTGCCGGGGCAGGTGGTAAAGGTGGAACCCAGGGTGCCCGTACCCACGGGAGAGCCCGTGCAGGTGGCCAACTACCAGTTCAGCGATGAGAGCCTGCCGCCGCCACCGAGGCCCATGGAGCCATTTCCGGGCGTACAGGCCCCCGTGGCCGCGCAGGCGGCACCCAAGGACACCGCCGCCACACGCCCGCTTGCCTTCCCCGAGCAGCGCAATTACCATGTGAACTTCGCCACCGACGCCGTGCTCACCCAGGTGGACAACAGCTACAACGCCGCCTTCTACCAGCCCTTCACGGGCGCACAGAACGTGAACCCGGGCCTCAGTGGAATGGTGCAGATGGGTGTCAGCGACCTGTTCGAGGACCATAAGATCATCGGTGGCTTCCGCCTTGCGCTCGACCTCAACAACAACGATTACTTCCTCACCTACATCAACCTGAAGCGCCGCATGGACAAGCGCTTCACCGTGCAACGGCAGTCGGTGCAGGGTGTGTCACGGTTCGGCGTGGTGAAGGTGCAGACGCACCTGGCGAACTACCAGGTGAGCTGGCCGTTCAGCGAGCTGGCCAGCGTACGCGCCTCCGTGGTCTATCGCCACGATCGCTACGTGCTGCAGAGTACTGACCTGCTGAGCCTGCGCGAGCCCAACTTCTACGACCAGATGGCCGGTGGCAAGCTGGAATACGTGTACGACAGTTCCGTGCCCCGCGGCCTGAATCTCTACACGGGCTGGAAGTTCAAGGTGTTCGGGGAGTACTATGTGCAGCCCGATGAGACCGCGAGCGACATGCAGGTGCTGGGCCTTGACGCGCGCCATTCCCTGCGGATACACCGTGACCTGGTGCTCGTGAACCGGCTTGCGGGCGCCACCAGCCTGGGCAGCCGCCGCATCGTCCACTTCCTGGGCGGTGTGGACAACTGGCTGTTCCCCCGGGTGGACAACAGCATCCCCATCGACCTGAGCCAGAACTACTTCTACCAGACAAGCTCCACGCCGATGCGGGGCTTCTATTACAACGCCCGCAACGGCACCTCCTTCGGGGTGCTGAACACGGAGGTGCGCTGGCCCGTTTTCCGTTACCTGCTGAACAGGCCCATCCGCTCCGACTTCCTGCAGAACTTCCAGATCGTGGGCTTCGGTGATGTGGGCGTGGCGTGGACCGGTGACGACCCATACAGCGAGTCGAACACCTTCAACCAGCAGGTCATCAACAGCAACCCGCTCCTGATCACGATAAAGAACCGCCGGGAGCCCATCGTGGGCGGATACGGCTTCGGCCTCCGCACACGCCTGCTCGGTTACTTTGTGCGGGCCGACTGGGCTTGGGGCGTGGATGACGGCCGCGTCCTTGACCCGGTGTTCCACCTGTCGCTCAGCCTGGATATCTGAACCATGTCCACCACCGCCATCGGGCTCCTGCTCCTCATCGGCCTTCTCGCCGGTCTCCTCAGCGGTTTCGTGGGCGTTGGCGGTGGCATCATCATGGTGCCTGCCCTTGTCTGGCTCATGGGTTACGGCCAGCATCAGGCGCAGGGTACGAGCCTTGCCGTTCTGGTGTTACCGGTTGTGGCCGTGGCCGCTTGGAACTATCATCGCCAGCATCCGCTCGACTGGCGCGCCGTGGCCCTGATCGCCGCCGCCTTCGTGGTGGGAGGGCACCTGGGCAGCCGCCTGGCGCTCACCCTGCCCGCCGATGCGGTGAAGCGTGCCTTCGGCCTGGTCATGCTCGTTGCGGCCATCAAGCTCATCCTTGGCAAGTGATTGGGGAGATACAGCAGCAGATCGCAGCATTGGGCGGCCGGATGGTTACCTGGCGCCGCTGGCTCCACCAGCATCCCGAATTGTCCTTCCAGGAGGAGGGCACCGCCGCCTACGTGGCAGCCGCCCTGCGCGCCGAGGGCCTGGAGGTGCGTGAGGGCCTTGCCCGCCATCCCGAACGCGAGCGCGGTACAGGCCTCATCGCCGTGGTGCGCGGCACCAAGGCCCCGTCCGATCGCTGCATCGCCATCCGTGCCGACCTGGACGCCCTGCCCATCGAGGAGGTGGGCAAACCCGCCTACAGGTCACTGAACCCGGGGGTGATGCATGCATGCGGGCATGATGCGCACACGGCCATGGTGCTGGCGGCCGGTATCGCCCTGCACCGCATGCGCGAGGCATGGAGCGGGCAGGTGATGCTGGTGTTCCAACCTGGGGAGGAGAAGGAGCCCGGCGGCGCCAGTCTGCTGGTGGCCGAGGGCGCCCTGGCCGATCCGCGTCCCTCCGGCATCCTGGGGCAGCACGTGACCCCGGAACTGGCCTCGGGGAAGCTCGGTTTCCGCAGTGGGCCCTTCATGGCGGCGGCCGATGAGCTCTACCTCACAGTGCGGGGGAGGGGCGGCCATGCCTCCAAGCGCGCCGAGCTGGTGGACCCCATCCTCATCGCTGCACGCATCCTGCCCGCGCTCTACGAGGCGGCCGGGGATGCCTGTCCAGAGGGCGAGCCCATGGTCATGAGCTTTGGGCGCTTCATCGCCAACGGCGCCACCAACATCATCCCTGACGAGGTGCGTATCGACGGCACGCTGCGCACCTTCAATGAGCATCTGCGGGCCGGCCTGCACGAGCTGCTGCCACGCTTGTGCAGCGGGGTTGCGGACCGCATGGGCGGCGAGGCCATACTGCGGGTGGTGAAGGGATCGCCCGTGGTGAAGAACGACCCGGCCCTGACGGCACGCATGCGCAGCGTCGCCACCCGGCTCGTTGGTGCGGAGAACGTGGTGGACATGGACATCCGCATGGGCGCCGAGGACTTCGCCTACTACACCCACGTGATGCCCGGCTGTTTCTTCCGCCTGGGCACGGGCGACCCGTCCATACCGGGCACATGCAGCGGCCTCCATCGGCCGGAGTTCGACGTCGATGAAGGTGCCATGGCCCTTGGCGCAGCGATGATGGCGGCCGGGGCGCTGGCCGAATTGGACGGTCAGGGTCTTTTTGGACCGGATAGGAGCGGGAACTAGTTCGCCACCTCGCTGAGGAACCGGATGCGCATGAGGCGCAGTTCCTCCTCGCTGACGTCCCTGCCGAACTCCTCCAGGACACCCTCCATGCCGTCGTTCTCGGCGTCCCGGAAGTAGTCCATGATCTCGTCCTGCAGGTCGGCGTCCATGGTCTCGTCCAGGTGGTAGCTGATGTCCAGGCGGGTGCCGCTCATCACGATGCTTTCCAGTTCGTTGATGAGGTCGGGCAGGCTCAGGTTCCTGCTGCGTGCGATGCTGTCCAGCGGCAGACGCTTGTCGATGTTCTGGATGATGTGGACCTTATTGCCACTCTTGTTCACCACGCTGCGCACCACGACCTCCTCCGCCCGCTCGATGTCGTTTTCCTCCACGTAGCGCTTGATCAGTTCCGCGAAGGCCCTGCCGTACTTCTGTGCCTTGCCGGGCCCCACCCCGGTGATCTGCGTGAGCTCCTCGATCGTGACGGGGTAGCGCATGGTCATCTCCTCGAGGGAGGGATCACCGAAGAGCACCCACGGTTGAAGCTTGAGGCGCTGGGCCTGGTCGCGGCGCAGGTCCTTGAGCATGACCATGAGCCTCTCGTCCGCAGCCGCGCCGCCCCGGCCCTCCGGCTCGTCACCCTCATCGAAATCGCTGTAGTCTCGCTCCTTCAGGAACCGCACGGGCCAGGGCTTCGCGAGGAAGCTCCGTGCCTGTTCGGTCAGGGTGAGGATTCCGTAGGTCTCGATGTCCTTGTGGAGGAAGCCCGCCACCAGCGCCTGGCGCACGATGGCCAGCCAATGGTGCTCACCATGGTCGCCACCCTTCCCATAGCTCTCAAGGGTGGAACCCTTGTAAGTCTTCATCTCCGCGCTCTCCGTGCCGGTGAGCAGGTCGCAGATGAACTTGGCGCGGTGCCGCTCCTTGCTTTCGCGCACGGCCTCCAGCAGCAGGCCGAGGTTCTCCGTGGCATCGAAACCCTCACGCGGGTTCACGCAGTTGTCACAGCTTCCGCAGTTATCCCCCTCCAGCTGCTCGCCGAAGTAGTGGAGCAGGAACCTGCGCCTGCACATGCTGGTCTCCGCGTAGCTCACCGTATCCTGGAGCAGCTGTCTGCCGATCTCCTGTTCGGCCACGGGTTTGCCCTGCAGGAACTTGTCCAATTTCTCGATGTCCTTGTAGCTGTAGAAGGCCACGCACTTTCCCTCGCCGCCATCCCGCCCGCCTCGCCCGGTCTCCTGGTAGTAGCTCTCCAGGCTCTTGGGGATGTCGTGGTGGATCACGAAGCGTACATCGGGCTTGTCAATGCCCATGCCGAAGGCGATGGTGGCCACGATCACGTCCACCTTCTCCATGAGGAACTGGTCCTGGTGGTCCGCCCGCTGTGCCGCGTCCATGCCGGCGTGGTAGGGCAGGGCCTTGATGCCGTTGACGACGAGCAATTGGGCGATCTCCTCCACCTTCTTGCGGCTCAGGCA
>CAZUNW010000053.1:0-12318 GCA_964621425.1 uncultured Chryseobacterium sp.
GCAATGACACGTGGGACGCGAACTGCCAGTGCGTGGGCCAGCTGCTGGACTGCGCCGGTGTGGCGGGTGGCACGGCGCTGCCGGGCACCGCGTGCAACGATGGCAACGCGAACACGGGCAATGACACGTGGGACGCGAACTGCCAGTGTGTGGGCCAGCTGCTGGACTGCGCCGGTGTGGCCGGTGGCACGGCGGTTGTGGATGGATGTGGTGTATGCGCAGGTGGGAGCACCGGCCTCGTTCCAGACGCTGACAGTGATCAGGATGGCCTGGTGGACTGCGAAGATCCCTGTCCCTTCGACCAGACCCAGTCGTTCGCGGACTTTGACCAGGACGGTGTGGGTGATGCATGCGACAATTGCACCTGGATCGCCAATCCGGATCAAGCGGATGCCGACGGCAATGGCATCGGTGATGTCTGCGACCAGGCGAATGCGCTCAACGACGCCTTGAATACGGCAGTCTTCAGCTTCGCGCCGAACCCGGCCCATGATGAGGTTTTCATCACGGTGCCAATGCCAGAGGCACGGCGCATCCGGATGGTCGCGCTCACGGGCGCGGTCATCCTGGAGGTGGATGCACAGCAACAACGGATCTCTCTGGCCCACATGCCGGTCGGGGTCTATCAGCTCATTGCGCTGGATGCGGTCGGCAAGCCGCTGGCGCAGGGAAGGCTCGTCCGGCAATGACGGGCGCAGGATGGAAGGAGGGCCCGGCCGGCAAGCCGGGCCTTTTTCATCGCATCAGGAGCACATGGCCGAAGAATTCGCGCCGGTCCGAACTGTAGGCATCCCGCGCGAACAGACGCCAGGTATAGATGCCATCGGGCGCGATGTTCCCGGTGCCGAACATGGCCCCTGTCCACGCCACATCCAATTCCTCTGTGAGGAACACCTCCTCCCCCCAGCGGTTGAAAATGCGCAGCGAATAGCTGTCCGTATCGGCGCCTACCAGAACGGGCAGGAAGCTGTCATTGACACCATCGCCGTTCGGGGTGAACGCGTTCGGCACATGAACGACGAGAACATCATCCACCAGCACGGTCACGCAGGATTCCGCGGTGCATCCTGCTGTATCGGTCACCATCACGCAGATGAGGTAATTGCCGGCCACCGCCGGGTCGATGCGGAAGAGGAGTTCGGCGCTCGTGTCGACCGCGGTCCCGTTCACGCTCCACAGCTGGCTCGCATGGCCGCCTCCCAGCGTCCAAGCCCGCACCACCGCATCATCCAGGGGCACTACAGGGCGTTCCACCTGCGCGATCACGACCGGCGGCGGGAGTGCACGTACCGTTACTCCGCTCGGCAGCACCCACGTGCATCCGGATGCGTCGATGACCTGGACGGTGGGGCTGAAGAGTCCCGCCTGCTGGTAGGTATGTTGAAGCGGTCCGTTCTGCTGGATCACCGCACCATCCCCAAGGTTCCAGGTCATGGAGGCCACGGGAACACTTGTCTGGGCGACGAACAGCACTTCCAGCGGGGCACAGCCTGAGGCAGGCACTGCATCCGCTAGCAGGGTGGGGGCGTAGGAGATGGACACTTGGACCACCGCCTCATCGGAGTTGCCGGCGCAGGCGCCCTGGCCTTGCACAGTGTAGGAGTAAACCCCTGTCGCCGCGCTGGAGGGATCAAGCAGGGCCGTGGTGGAGCTTCCGTTCGGGCCGGTCCACTGCCCACCCCCCTGTGCACCCGGGCCCAACACAGTGGCCAGATCGGTCACCGCCTGGTAGTCACACAACTGTAAGGCCCCGTCCGTTCCAGCGTTGGGCAGGCCATCCACGTTTACCGTGAGCTCGGCCTGCACGGCGGGGCATGGTGCCTGCCCGTTCACCGTGTAGGTGTAAACGCCCGAGGCCGCAGTGGCGGGGTCCAGCGGCGGTGTGACCGGGGTGTTGTTCGGTGCGGTCCATGAGCCGCCCACATCCGGCGACCCGCCAAGCAGGAGCAGTGGATCGAATGGTGACCCGTTCTCACAAG
Organism: uncultured Chryseobacterium sp.; assembly: GCA_964621425.1. Classification (GTDB taxonomy): domain Bacteria; phylum Bacteroidota; class Bacteroidia; order Flavobacteriales_F; family PHOS-HE28; genus PHOS-HE28. The sequence continues at coordinate 1,980 of CAZUNW010000053.1, forward strand.
CCTGGTAGGATGCGTTCAACCCCGCATCAGCGGGAGCGGACTCGGTCACGGTCACCTCCGATGTGTCCGACAGGCAGGGCGCGACACCCGCCACGATGTACTGGTAGGTGCCCGGCACATCCACCACTGGATCGTAGGTGGACCCATGGGCGACACCTTGAGCATCGTACCATCCTCCGCCCGGCACAGGATTGCCACCCAGTGCGGATGACAGCTGCACGGCCGCCCCGTTGGCACAGACGGTCAGGCTGCCATCGATGCCCGCGTTGGGTGGCGGGATCAGCGCCAGGTCCACGGTATGTATACCATCCGCGCAGGGCTGCTGGGCCTGAAGGGTGTAGGTGTACGGCCCCGCTGCGGCGGTCGCGGGATCGACCACGCCTGTGCTGGCGGAACCAAGCGGATCGCTCCACGTGCCTCCTGCCGGAACACCTTGCAGCAACGTGAACAGATCGACCGGGGAGCCCGTGGTGCAGGCGGTCAAGGCAGCGGTCTGGCCGGTGGGCGGAGGGGCCACGAGCACCACATCCACCACCGCGGTTGCGGTCACGCACGGTGCCGGTGCACTGACCGTGTAGGTGTAGGTGCCACTGGTCGCTGTGCCGGGATCGATGACGCCAGTGCAGACCTGGTTCAATGGGTCGGTCCATGATCCGCCCGCGTCCGGGGTTCCACCCAGCTGGCTGAACAGGTCGGTGGCCAGCGCGTCGGTGCATAGGTCCACCGTGGCATCCAAGCCCGCGTCGGGCTGGTTCACCTCCGTTACGGTGACCACGGCATCGGCGGCGGAGCACGCACCTGTCGCCGTTACCGTGTAGGTGTATGCACCGGAGCCATCAAAGGCGGGATCGTAGGTGCCGCTGAACGCTTGGTTTCCCGGTCCCGTCCACGTACCCCCGCCCTGCGCAGCTGGTCCCAGCAGGGGGAACAGGTCAGTGGTGCCGCCTGCTGCGCACAGGTTCACCGCGGCGTCTGTCCCGGCATCCACGGCAGGGGAGGTGGTCACCGTGACGATGGACTCGTCGGTACCGCAGGGCGGACCGATGCCGACAGTGTAGGTGTAATCGCCATCCGGGCTTGTGCCCGGGGTGAAGATGTCGTTCGTGAGGTTGCCATTGGGGTCGGTCCATGTGCCGCCCGTCTGGGGTACCCCGCCCAGCAAGTTGAACAGCGTGAAGGCCGCATCCGAACTGCAGACGTTGATGGTCACGCCCGTGCCTGCATCCGGCTGCGGGTCTACCACCACCGTAAGCGTGGAGGAATCGGCCGCACATGGGGCCACCGCATCGACCGTGTAGGTGTACATCCCGCCCACATCGGTAGCCGGGTCGAAGGAAGCACTGTGCGGGTTTCCGTTGGGGTCTGTCCAGGTGCCGTTCGGGTCGGGCTGCCCCGCCAGCTGCAGGAACATGTCGAACACCGGGAAGGTGTCGCAGACGGCGATATAGCCGTCCACACCGGCATACACCGAGGCCGATACCAGCACGTCCACCTCGCTCGAAGCGGTGGTGCACGGGGCCGCGGCGGTCAGGGTATAGGTGTATGTCCCCGGGGTTCCGCCAGCCGGGTCGAAAAAGCCACCCTGAAGGGCTCCCGGTCCGCTCCATGTTCCGCCGCCGTCCGCGTTAACCAACAGCGGTAAAAGATCGAACGGAACATCCGAACTGCATGCGCTGAATTGTGCACCTGTCCCAGCCTGTGGCTGTTGGCCGATGGTCACGGTGACGGTGGCTTGGTCGCTGCAATTGCCGTTCGGTCCAAGCACGTCGTACGAGTAGGCGCCGGGAGGCGCGGTGGCCGGATCGAGCGTGCCGTTGAAGCCGCCCAGCGGTCCGGTCCAGCTCCCTCCGGGCTGCGCGCTGGGGCCCAGCAGCGGGAAGAGGTCCACAGGCGCGCCCGTCTCGCAGAAGGCGATGACCGCATCGTTGCCCGCCTCTGCCGAACAGCATAGCGCAACGGCTGCGGGGCTGGCCGGCACCGGGTCCCCCGTGCATCCCGAACTACCCCAACTCCCCGTCTCGCTATCCCCGTAGGTGTTCACACCCATGCCCAGATCGGCACCGTTCACGCAGTCCACCCCGTTGTCCACAGTGATGGTCCAGCAGAACTGCCAATAGCTCGCACCCAGGCAATAGTCCCCGAAGTTGTTGCCGGGGTTGCCGTTGTTGTCCAGGTCGAAGAAGAAACCGGGTCCAACCGTGCCAATGGCCGTGATCGCCGTTCCGGTACAGCTCGCATACCAACCCCACGTTCCGCCACTTGTGCCGCAAGTGGCCGGTGGTGGTCCCGGCTGCATCGTGCTCAGGTCCCAGCCTGGTCCCGGGATGGGCACCACCCCATGGAACCAGTTGGCGTTGGTGGTGTTCCAGGCATTGACCGTCAGGCAGAAGGTCACCGTCTGGCCAGCGCTGTACGTTCCGTTGAGCGGTGCCGGATTGGCGGTGACCGAATAGGACACCAGGCAAGGCTGAGCCACCAGCAGTGCGGGTGACCATGCAAGGGCGGTCAACAGGCCTCGGAAAGCCACCGGGCGGATACGTTGTCCCGCCAAGATAGCCATCCGCCGGGAAGCACCCGGGCCCTTCCTCAGCGGGCGATCACGGTCCCGATGTGGCCGGCCGCTTGCCCCTCAGCCAGCAGCACGCAATGGTAGGCGCCGGCGGGGAGCGTTCCCCGGTCAATGCGGTTCGGACCTGCGGCAAGACCGTTCACCTGAAGCACCATCCGGCCCGTGGCGTCAAGAAGCACCAGGATGCCCCCTTCATGGCCCGCCGGCAGCACCGCGGTGAATGCGTCATCGAACACCGTGGGGTGTAGCACGGTCGCAGCTGCGCCATCGGCATCCGCCATACCGGTGGTGCTGCCGGGGGTGGAGTAGATGTCGGTGAAGGAACCCGCGTAGAGGGTGCTGCCATCGGCGAAGAACTCCTCCAGGCTGATCAGGTCCACCAGCGGGATCCCGCCGTTGTAGGCGGAGAAGGAGGAGCCGTTGTTCGTTGACCGGAAGATGCCCGTCTGGTCGGGTGCGATGGCGTAGATCTTTCCGTCGTAGGCGATGATCTCCCCATCGGAGAGGCTGGTTGGGGTTCCGGTCGAATTGCTCCAGGACGCACCACCGTTGTTGCTGTAACGCATGCCGAAGGTGGATACCATCACGAGGTTGCCGCCGGTGCCCGCCACGCCATAGACGGTGTAGTTCACGCTGCCCATGGGGGACCAGTTCAGGCCATTGTTCGTGCTGGTGTAGATGCCTGTGTTCGTGGCCGCGTAAAGGGTGCTGCCGACCTGCGAGAGGTGGTTGACAATGGTGTTCGACCCCATGCCCGAATGTCCGATGTTCCATGTGCTCCCCATGTTGTCCGTCTTCCAGATGCCACCGCCCTGGGCCACCGATCCGCCGAACACGGCGAACAGGTCATTGCCCACCTGGAAGAACTTGTTGGCGAACACCTGGGTATTGGCCGTCAGGCTGCCGTTCACGCTCGACCAGGAGTTGCCGCCATTATCCGAGCGGTAGATGCCCGATTCCGTACCAGCGAAGAGGGAGCCCCCCATGCGGCCAATGGACTGCACGAAATAGTTCCCGTTCGTCTGGGGCAGCCCGCTGTTCACGGCCGTCCACGAGGATCCGCCGTTGGTGCTCTTCTTCACCCCCGAGGGGAAGGTGACCGCGTAAAGCGCACCCCCTTGGGAGGTCATGCTGCGGGTCTGCTGTTGGCCGCTCGCCAGAGCGGTCCATTGGCCGTTGGCGATAAAGCTGATGCATGCTGCGAGGGCGATCGCGGTGTGTCGGAGTGGACCCATGGATGATGAAATGGTGGTGCAAGTTGCGCTGCGGTCGGCTTCCATCAAGCGTCCGTGATGCTGTCTTTTTCAACATGCGGTGATGCGATGCGGCCCACCGTGCCGTTGGCATGGGCGTACCTTTGATGCTCCGCGCGAAAGGGCGTGATCCGTGCGTATGGTCCGTGTTCACGACCTCCAAGCAGCCATGAAGATCACCGGTCCGGTCCTGGCCCTCCTGCTGCTCGTGTCCGCGGCTCCCCTGCGGGCCCAGTCACCCTGTGCGCTTGTGCTTTCGGGTGTGGTGGTGGACGATCACGATGGCACCCCGCTGCCGTTCGCGGAGTTGGTCGTGATCGGCACGGACCGTGGAGCCGTGGCCGATGCCGAGGGCCGTTTCCGCATGGATGGCCTCTGTCCGGGAAGCATTGAGCTGCGCATCGGTCATTTGGGCTGCGCACCGGTGCAACGCAGGCTGGACCTCCAGGCTGACCGGATGATCATCGTCCGGCTGGAGCACCATGCCGAGGAGCTAATGCAGGCCGAGGTGGTGCGTGAGCGCCCTGACGAGAACGTGGGCATGGCCCGCGCCGTACTTGAACGGGAGGAACTGGAGCGCGCGATGGGCCGTTCCCTGGGCGAACTGCTGACCATGGTGCCCGGGATCACCGTCTTGCGCTCGGGGCCCGTCATCGCCAAGCCCGTCATCCAAGGGCTTTCCGGGAACAGGGTGCTCACGCTCAACCAAGGGGTCCGCCAGGAGGACCAGCAATGGGGTGCCGAGCATGCACCCGACCTCGATCCCTTCTCCACGGACCGCATTGAACTGGTCAAGGGCGCTGCTTCCGTGCAGTACGGTTCCGATGCGCTGGGTGGCGTGATCATCACCACCCCCGTGGACCTTCCGCGCCACGGGGGTGTGCACGGCCGCGCAGGTTTGGTCGGGACCAGCAACGGGGCGGGAGGGGCTGCACAGGTCCTGGTGCAGGGCGGTGCGGGTCACCTGCATGGACTTGGCTGGAGGGCGCAAGCCTCGGGACGTTGGCTGGGCGACGGCACCGCCCCGGACTATGTGCTTAGCAATACGGGGCTCCGAGAGGGCGCAGGCTCCGTGGCGCTGGGCTGGCATCGCCCCGGACATGGGGCGGAGGTCTATTACAGCTACCTCGCCCGGGAAGTGGGCATCCTGCGCGCCTCCCACATCGGCAATCTTACCGACCTGGAGAATGCCATCGCCACGCAGGAGCCCTGGTACCGGGCGCCCTTCACCTATGCCATCGATGCGCCACGGCAGACGGTCCGGCATCACCTTCTGCGCACACATGGCGAACTGCGTGTGGGTGAACGGGGCCAGTTGGAACTAACCTATGCATACCAGGCCAACGACCGGCAGGAGTACGATGTACGCCGCGCCGGCCGGAGCGCCCGGCCTGCGCTCGACCTCTTCCTGGCCACGCACACGGCCGACATGGTGCTGAAGCACCACCTGGGCCGCCGGCTGCACGGCAAGGTCGGTGCCAACGGCCTGCTGCAGGAGAACGTCAACATCCCCGGCACCGGCGTGAGCCCGCTGATACCCGACTACCGGCGGCGTGCCGCGGGTGTGTTCGTCCTGGAGCATTGCCCGGTGGGCGAAGACCTCGAGCTGGAGGCCGGTGCTCGGGCGGAGGTCGCCCACCTGCAGGTCTACACCTTTGACGCGGCCCGGAGCCCGGTCACTCCGGAGCACCGCTTCGCGAACGGGGCGGCCAGCGTGGGTGCGAACTGGTCCATCGCGGACAGCCTGGCTTTGCGCTTCAACGTGAGCTCCGCCTACCGGCCGCCGAACGTATCCGAGCTGTACAGTGCCGGGCTGCACCACGGTGCGGCCGCCATTGAGGAGGGCGATGCCTCCCTTGCGAGCGAGCGGATGCTGAAGGCCACGCTCGACCTGGAAGGCGGTATCGGCGCAGGCCGCTGGAGCGGTTTTCTCTCCCTGCATGCGGCGCGTATCAACGACTTCATCCAGCTCCTGCCGGATGGGGTCGCCCTCACCATCCGCGGTGCGTTCCCGGTCTTCCGCTACAGCGCCACGCAGGCCATGATCTGGGGGTTCGACGGACGCGTCGAATTGAGGCTTTCGCAACAGTGGTCGGTCGCCCTGGAGTGCAGTGCGGTGCGCGGCCGTGATCTGCTGCGCGACCAATGGCTCTACCTGTTGCCGGCCGACAGGGGCGCCATGGTGCTCTCCTGGCAGGGTGCTGCCGGAGGGACCTGGGGCAGGCCCACCATCGGGGTGCGGTCCACCGGCGTGATGCGCCAGACACGTTTCCCGGCGGAGGTGGACCTGTCCGCTCCGCCGCCGGCCTACCACCTGCTCGGCCTCAGTGCGGGCATTGAGCGCCGGCTCGGCGGTGGGGTGCTGCTCCTCTCGGTGGAAGGCACCAACCTGCTCAACGCACGCTACCGCGATCTGCTCGATCGCTTCCGCTATTACGCCGACTCACGCGGCGTGGAGGTCCTGTTGCGCGCCGGTATCACCTTCGGGGCGCCGTGACAACCGTGCCCATGGGAGTACGGGCCTACGTGTCGAACCGGTTCGGGAAATGCTGCCGCAACACCCCGATACCGTCCTGCACCTTGGTCCGCTGCTCATGTTTGAAGCGTTCAAGGGCCTCCGCGAGCGCGGGATCGTGCGCGCCGAGCAATTGAACGGCGAGGAGCCCGGCGTTGCGCGCACCGTTGACGGCCACGGTGGCCACGGGTACCCCGGCCGGCATCTGCACAATGCTCAGCAGGCTGTCCCATCCATCAATGCTGTTGCGGCTGCGAATGGGTACGCCGATAACCGGGAGCGTGGTGAGGCTGGCCACCATCCCCGGCAGGTGCGCGGCCCCGCCCGCACCGGCGATGATCGCTTTCAGACCGCGCGCCCGTGCCGTACGCGCATAGTCGAACATGCGTTCGGGGGTGCGGTGCGCGCTCACCACCGTGAGCTCGTGATCCACCTGGAACTCCTTCAGCGTGTCCGCGGCCTCGCGCATCACCTCCAGGTCGCTTCGGCTGCCCATGATGATCCCGATCATGAATGGCTGGGTTTGTTGTTCGTTCGTTCGTACCCCATCGGCACCACGCGGGCGTGGTTGCGCGTGATGGCGATCGCCTGGTCAAGCCCGCCGTGGTCGTCGGCGAGCAGGGTCACATGGCCCATTTTGCGGCCGTCCCGCGTTTCCCGCTTGCCGTAAAGGTGCACGAATGCGCCCTGTACGCCGGCCACCTCATGCAGGCCGTCCAGCACGGGTTCTCCCCGTCCACCCTCGCCCACCAGGTTCACCATGGCGGCATGCGAGCGCAACCGTACATCGCCTGGTGGAAGATCGAGGTAGAGGCGGAGCAGTTGGTCGAACTGGCTGCTCATGCAGGCCTCGATGCTGTGGTGGCCCGAATTATGGGCACGCGGTGCGGTCTCGTTCACCAGCAGGGCGCCGCCGGTGGTGAGGAAGAGTTCCACGGCATAGAGCCCTGGCGCCTTGAAGGCATCCGCCACACGCACGGCCAGGTGTTTCGCCTCATCCAGGATGCGCTCCGCTGTGCGGGCCGGGGCGCGCAGATGGTCCACCAGGTTGTAACGCGGGTCGAAGACCATTTCCACCGGATCATAGGCCACCGTGGCGCCCCTGGAATCGCGCATCACCAGCACGGCGAGCTCCAGGGCAAGCGGCACCAGGTGTTCCACCACGCCTGGCCCTTCGAAGGCGCGCTCCAGGTCGGCGGCTGTCCGCAGGGCCATCACACCCTTGCCGTCATAGCCACCCGTCCGCGCCTTCAGGAAGGCGGGAAGGGGCGGGGGGTGGGCCATCAGTGCGGCGCGTCCCTCCACGAGGCTGAAGGGCGCGGTGGGGATTCCGTGCTCGCGGTAGAAGGCCTTCTGCGCACCCTTGTCCTGGATGATGCCGAGGACATCGGGGTCGGGGATCACGCGCTTGCCCTGAGCACGGGCCCAGGCCAGCGCGGTTGTGCTCACATGCTCGATCTCGATCCCCACCACGTCGGCATCGCGCACGAAGTCCACCACGGTGTCGTGATCGGCGAACGAGCCCTGCACATGGCGCTCGGCGATGCCAGCGCAGGGGCAGTCGGGGTCTGGATCGAGCACATGCACACGGACGTCATAACGCAGGGCGTTCTCGATGAACATCCGCCCGAGCTGGCCGCCGCCCAGCAATGCGATGATCGGCCTCTGGCGCACCCGCCAAAGATAGACCGCAGCGCTCAGCGGCGCCGGGAGTGGCGTCGCCGCATCGGTCCGAAGCGATGCCCCACGGTAAGCTGGAGGTTGTGGTTCCGCGGGTAGATGGTGTCGTCGTCCGCGAGGATGGGCGTCACACCGCCGTAGTAGCGGAGGGTCAGGTCGAGCCCGCTCTCCAGGTCCAGGCCCACTGCGGCCAGAACCCCGGCATCCAATGGCGCGAAGCGTTCCGTGGTGACCTGTCCGCCCTGGTCCGAGTCGGTGCGTGCCAGGAGCAACCGGCCGAGCTGTCCCCCCATCTGCAGGTTGAGCACGTTGGTCACGAAGAACTTCATGGAGACCGGCAGCTGCGCATAGATGCGTCGGTCCACCCAGCGTGCGCCATCGCCCTGCACGGTGTAGGAGGCCCCGTTCAGGCTGACCTGCAACTCGGGCTGCAGCTCAAGTCGGTCACCCAGCGGGAAGGCCGCGTAGGGACCCAGCGTGGCGCCTGGGATCGGACCGTAGCGCACGAGCTGGGAGCGCACCGTGCCAACCACGAGGCCGCCCTTGAAGCCCCATGCACTTTGCTGCGCGGTCAGCGCAGCGTGCGCCTGGAGGAACAGCGTCAGTAGCATCAGGCGGTTGACCATGCGTGCGCGGGGTGTATACCTGCGTACGCGGATCGCCGCATTTCGTTGCATGCTGGTCGAAAGACCGCGCGGCCTCTTACTCCGGAGCGGGCACGAACGGCAGCGCCACCGCTCCACCCGCCTGTTCGGGCAGCACCAGGCGGTAGACCCCTGTGGCCGCAGCGCGCAGGGGCACAGTGGTGCGTTCTCCAGTGGTGCGTCCTTCCATCACCACGCGCCCAAGGCCGTCAACGATCCGGTAGGGCTCGCCCGCAGGCTTTCCGCGCACCACCAGCACCAGCTCACCGGGCAGCACGACGACCTGCTCGGATGCTCCGGCCCCGGACTCGGGGGTCCCCGTGGAAAGCACGATGTCCACGGAGTAATCCTCCGTTTCCCCCCAGATGTAGGAGTGGCAGGGGTCCACCGGATCGGGTTCGCCATCATCGATGTACACGCCCCGCACGCGCAGGGTGGTGGTGCCGAGGGGCGCTGTCAGGGGGACCGTGAACGGGAACTGGAGTGTCTGGCCGGGTGCGGAGTTGATGACCTCCCCGAGCTTTTCACCCGCCTCGAAGGCATCGTCCTGGTCCAGGTCGATCCACGCCGCATAATTGTCGGGCACATAGGTGCCGCCTGTCACCACCAGGGTATAGCCCGCGCCGCGCACGAGGTCCGTGCCCAGCTGGGTGTAGTCGGTATAGGCGGGTCCGCCCACTCCGCCCGTGCCGATGTTCTGGATACTGCCCAGCAGCACACTCTGGATGTAGTCCCCATCGCTGGTGCCGTTCAAGGAGGTGGGGATGCAGGGCCCTGTGGCAGGCGGGGTGATCACCACGCTGTAGTCTTCCGTCTGGCCCCACTCATAGGCGAAGCAGGGGTCCACCGGATCGGGGTCGCCCGTGTCTATGTAAGCCGCACGCACGCGCAGGCGCACCTGGCCCAGCGCTGCGCTCACCGGCACTGTAAAGGGGATCGCCAGCACCTGTCCGGCTACGGTGTTGGCGATCTCGCCCAGCTTTTCGCCTGCCTCGAACACATTGTCCTGGTCGTAGTCGATCCATGCGGCGTGGTCGTCGGGCACGTAGGTCCCGCTGGTCACGAGCAGCGTGTAGGCGGCACCGCGCTGCAGGGCGGTGCTCAGGCCCGTGTAGTCCACATAGGCTGCATCGCCCACGCCGCCGGTGCCCGTGTTCTGGATGCTTCCCAGTTGCACACCGTCGATGAAATCGCCGTCGCTTGTGCCTTGTGCGCTGGTGGGGATGCAGGGTCCGGTCGGCGTGGTGCCGCATCCGGAGCTGTTCAGCAGGGAGGAGCGCACCCCGTTGAGCACGCCCTGCATGTAGGCCGCCTGCTGGTCGGTGAACATCACCATGCAGGTGGCGTAGTCCATGAAGTTCTCGTACTGCGTAAGGGTGCCGCACTTCTGCAGGTTGGTGTTGCTGCAGCTGAAGGTTGGGCTATCCGTGTTCGGCGTGTCGGTGAAGCCGTCCGAGTTGGTGCAGTTGCCGTTGTCGAAGGGGTGCAGCAGGCCGAAGTAGTGGCCCACCTCATGGGTGGCGGTGCGCGCACCGGCGTCCAGGCCGTAGTTGTAGTCGATCACGAGCCCGTCGATCGCCGACCCCACCACGCCGCCCACCGGCAGGTAGGCATAGCCCACGGTCAGGCCGCCACCTCCCGCGCCGCTGGTGATGTCACACACCCAGATGTTGAGGTA
>CAZUNW010000054.1:0-7901 GCA_964621425.1 uncultured Chryseobacterium sp.
TCCGCCGCGCGCCTTCCGCCGCAAGGATTACCGAACACGCTTTCCGGGGCTCAGCACGGCCACCGCGACGCGGGACCTGCGGGACGCGGTGGCCCGGGGCCGGCTGGTGCGCGAAGGGGTCGGCCGCACGGCCGTCTACCGCGGTACCGCGTGATGCCCGTTAGTGCACGAGGGTGCACCGGCCGATCGGCCGCTCCACGCCATCCGCCCCCACCAAGCTGATGTGGATGGCCTGGGCGGCGAGGTGCCGCACGTCCACCCGGGTGAGCGTACCGGTCAGCGGCTGCTGGCCCAGCATGCGACCGGATCCGTCGCGCAGCCGCAGCAACTGGCCGGCCGCCGGGGTACCGCCCCACGCCACCATCACCTGCTCGCTGGCGGGGTCCGGCCAGATGCGTGCGGTGGCATTTCCGGTAATGGACGGCACGCCCACGGCACTGGTGCGCCGGGCCAGCGTGTAATCCCCCGGGGCAAGCCCCTCCGCCTCGATGCGGCCGGTGCGGTCCGTGGCGCTGTTCAGCGTGGTGCGCGTCTGCTGGGGCCAGGGCGACCATGGGAAGCGGGCGTCGGGCCGGTGGAGCAGCACCAGGCTGTCCTCGTGGAACGGCAGACCGGGAAGGTCCTCCATCAGGCCGACGTCGAGCCCTCCGGCGCTGTTGGCACGTCCGTCGTAGCTGAACCGGCCGCGCAGCTGGGTGCCGGAGGGGAAGTCCCCGTGCACGCGCCACCAGCGGTCCGGTGATACCAGGTACAGGAAGGGCTGGTCGGTCACCGCGTCGGCTGCGGTCCAGTATTCCTCCACCCGCAAGGGCAGCGGGGCCGGCAGGCTCTGGGCGGTGAGCATCAGGTCCGCCTGCTGCAGGTTCACCGTGCCGGGGGTTGCCAGGGTGTCCTCCACGGCGGTCACGGCCTGGCTGATGCGGTCATCCGCGTTCAGCAACACGTCCACCGGGGCGAAAGGGGCGTCCAGTGTGAAGGTGCTCTGCGCCCCGCCCAGCGCCACCGGTCCTGCGGGGCTCCACCGGTCGCCGTTGGCGGCCACACAGGTCACCGTCACGGGCACGCCAGAGTACAGGTGCCAGGCGCCGCGCAGCTTCTGTTCAACGTGCACGGTGGTGGCGAACAGGCCGCCCTGCTGGGCCACCGAGAAGGAGTCCACCTCGAAGCCGGCCCAGCCCGGTTGCAGGATCCAGTCATCGAAAAAGGCCGTGAGGTCCTCTCCGGTGACGTTGGTCAGGTGGTCGCGCAGTTCGGCGGTGGTGACGTGCCGGAACGCGTAGGTGTCCAGGAAGCTGGCCAGCCCGCTGCAGAAGGCCACGGGCCCCAGGTAGCTGCGGAGCGTGTGCAGTACATCGGCGCCCTTGTTGTAGCTGTGCTCGCCGTAGGTCCAGTCCTGCGGCACGTCCGCCAGGGCGAGGAAGCCCCCACCGTCCTCCCAGTGGCAGCGCCGCAGCATGTCATAGTGGTTGGCGCGCACGGTGGTGCGGTAGCGTCCGGGTCCGTACACCGCCTCCAGGAAGAGGTAGCTCAGGTATTCGGCGAACCCTTCGTTGATGTACATCTCCTCGGCGCGTGCGCAGGTCACCAGGTCGCCGAACCATTGGTGCGCCAGCTCGTGCGCCATGGTGGCCTCGTATTGTGTGGACCCGTCGGCGATGAAGTCCGGGTAGGTGATGTTGGTGCTGTGCTCCATGGCGCCGCGGCTGGCCAGGTGGTAGCCGATGCGGTTCCAGCGGTAGGCGCCGAAGCACGATTCGAACGTGTTGAAGGCCTCGGGCAGGTGCACAAAGGATGCGCGCATTTGGGCGGTGTCGCCGGGCAGGGCGACCAGGTCCACGGGCACCGTGTCACCGCTGATCCCGGGGAACGCCATGCGGACCACGGCATAGTTGGCGGCGGCAACGGAGGCCAGGTAGCTGGGGATGGGCTCGGCCATCTCCCATTCGGTGAGCACCCGGCCGCCGCCCAAGGCCTGAACGCCGGTCCGTACCCCGTTGCACCAGGCGCTGCGTGCGCCGTCGGTGATGATGTGGAAGCCGAACGCCGAGCGTTCCACGAAGTTGTCGAAGCAGGGGAACCAGCTACGTCCGTAGCTGTGCGGCTGGCTCGTGAAGGCCACGCCCAGGTTGTAGATGTACTGGTTCTCCAGGTAGAGTCCCCCGAAGTTGCTGGGGTCGGTGGCCGGTTCGCCGTGGTAGTATACCGAAATGGTCACCTCGTCCCCGGGCCCGTAAGTCTGCAGGAGGGGCACCGACAGGATGCCACCCATGTGGGTGGCCGGCAGCAGGGTGCCGTTCATGTCGACCACCGAATCCACGGCAAGGTCGATGAGATCCAGCCACACCCGGTCGATGCCCGGCACCAGCGGTGTGAGGCGCAGCACGGTGCGGGCCGAGATGAGGTCGTTCTGCCAGTCGGTCAGGTCCAGGTGGATGTCCGTGCGGAGGATGTCCACGCTGTCGCTGCGCTGGTCCTGCAGGGCGCCGCGCTCCACAGCGGGGCGGTCGGTGCGCTTGGATGTGAGGCAGGTGGTCTGCGCCTGTCCGGCGCCAAGGACGAGGATGAGGAGCAGTGTGGCGGTGAGGCGCATGCTTTGTTGGCGAACGATGGGCGACCGCCGGTTGTTCCATGGTTGGGAAGGCGGGGTCCGTCGCCGTCCAAAAGTAGCCGGGCGAATGTGCCCGTGCGTCGCCGGACCCCGCCGGACCGGCCCCCTACTTTCGTCCGGGGCTGCACGATCCAAGGAATACGGCATGAAGCCCAGCACCGAACTGCACGACCTGGTCCGCTCCCTCACCAAGAGCGAGAAGCGGTTCTTCAAGCTGCACAGCACCCTGCAGGCGGGTGACAAGAACTACCTGCGCATCTTCGATGCGGTGGACCGGCAGCGCGTGTACGACGAGGAGGCGCTGAAGCGGCAGTTCGCCGCGGAGACCTTCGTGCGCCATTTCCCCTCCGAGAAGAACCATCTCTACAAGCTCATCCTGAAAGCCCTGCGGGCCTACCATGCGGAGAGCACCTCGAGTGGCATCCTGAAGCAGGAGATCAAGAACATCGAGATCCTCTTCGACAAGGCGCTGTACCGCGAATGCCACAAGCTGCTGCACCGTGCCAAGCGCATCGCACGCGAGAACGAGAAGTTCTACTACCTCTTTGAGCTGTTGAACTGGGAGAAGATGCTGCTTGAGGAGGATTACGAGAGCGGTGAGTTTACGAAGGACCTGGACGCGCTGGTCGCTGAGGAGAGCGAGGTGCTCGAGAAGCTGCGCAATCTGGCCGCCTATCACCAGCTATACAGCCGCATCAATTTCGTCTTCCGCAGCGGCGGTTACGTGCGTAGCGAGCAGGAGCATGCGGTGGTGGAGGAGATCGCCCATCATCCCCTCATCGTGGGCCGGAATACGGCGCTCAGCGACAGGGCTGCCACCATCTGCTTCTACACGCAGGGGTTCTGCGCCTGGGCCCAGCGCGACTGGCAGACCAGCCTCACCAGGTTCCTGCGCGTGAAGCAGATCCTGGACAGGCGCCCCTTGCTGCGGAGCGACCTGGCCACGCGGTACATCCGTACGCTGCACTTCATCATCAATGCGCAGGTGGAGCTGGGTGAGTTCAAGGCGGCGCGTGAGCACATCCGGTTGATGCGCGCCATGGTGGACCAGCCTGGCTTCGGGGGTATCCAGATCGCGGTGCAGGTCTTCAACGCCAGCTACCTCAGTGAACTGCGCCTGCTTGACCGCATGGGCGAGCATGCCAGGGCGCTGGACCTTGTCCCGGCGGTCACCGCCGGGCTCGAGGACGAGGGCCCGCGTCTGCAGAAGGAGCAGCAGTTGGAGTTCTGGTGGGCGTTGAGTTGTGCGCACTTCGGTGCGGGCGAGATGAACAAGGCGCTGCACTGGCTCAACAAGCTGCTCAATGACAACGAGCAGAACCTGCGGCAGGACCTGTTCACCTACGCGCGCCTCTTCAACCTCGTGGTGCATTACGAGCTTGGCAACTACGACCTCCTGGAGTACATCCTCCGCAGTACCCAGCGGTTCCTGAACAAGCGCCAGCGCGCCCATCCCACGGAGACGGTGCTCATCGAGCATTTGCGGCGACTGGCGCGCACGGCGCAGCCCGCGGCGCGGCGTGAACTACACCGCAGCCTGCACGATCGGCTGGTCGAGCTCATGCAGGACCCGCAGGAGCGCATTGCGCTGAAATACTTCGACGTGCTGGCGTGGAGCCACGCCAGGGTGGAGGGCATCTCCTTCAGCGAGGCCGTGCGGCAGCGCATGGCGCCCCCCGTCGAGGCCTGACCTGGGGGTGCCTCTGGCGCGGAGGCCGTGATCTGACGATCTTCGCGCCCCGCAACACCAGGCCATGAAGGAGATCGCTGAAAGCCGCACCCTGCTCGGGGCCGCTCCCGATGTCACGCTCAAGGAGCTCAGCACCCTGTACAAGGGCCTGATGAAGAAGCATCACCCGGACCGGTTCACCGATGAGGCGGAGCGTGCCGAGGCCGAGGCCATGAGCCAGCGCATCATCGCGGCATACAAGCTGCTGGAGGGGCTGCATCCGGAGACCCGTGCGGCCCGCGCCGAGGAGTTCGAGCGCACCCTGGCCAGCGGCATTGCTGGATGGAACTACAAGGCCCGGGTGCTGTCCCTGAGCTTCGGTGATGGTAGCGAGCATGCCTTCGTGGGTGTGCCGGCCAACACCTACAACAAGTTCGTCGCGGCGGACGCTGCCCCCCGTTTCGTGCGGAGGCACCTGGTGGGGAGCTTCCAGCAGCGCCGTGTGAGCAGCGCCACCGCGGGCCAGGACTGATCCGCGCCCTAGGGTGCGGCGGTGCGCACAACGCGCAGTTCCGTGCGCCGGTTGGCGCCATGCTCCTCCTCGCTGCATTCCACACCGTCGGCGCACCGGTTCACCGGGCGTTCCTCCCCATGGCCGGCCGCACGGATGCGGGCGGGATCGGCGCCGTGGCGCACCAGGTGGTCCACCGCGCTCCGCGCACGTGCCTCGCTGAGCAACAGGTTGTAGGTCGCGCTGCCGCGCGAATCGGTGTGCGCGCCCAGTTCAAAGCCCAGTTCGGGGTTGTCGTTGATGAGCCCGACCAGCCGCTCCAGCTCGATGGCAGCCTCGGGCCGGATGTCCCACCGGTCCTTGTCATAGTGGATGTTGATCACCAAGCCGTCCCCCATGCGCGCTCCCGGCAGGCGAAGCACCTGGCGCAGCGTATCGTCGCGCAGCAGTCCTTCGGTGGACACCTCCGCGCTGCGGGTCAGGTGGCCCGTGCGCACGGCGCGCACACCCCCCTTCGTGCGCGCCGCGACGGGCAGCAGTATGACTCCGTCCGCGGCGGTGGTCGCCTCCGCGATGATGCCTCCGTCCGCGGAGGTGAGGGTGACCCTCGCACCGGCAAGTGCACGGCCATCGTCATCCTGCACCAGTACCTCGAGGTGGAAGGTGGGCTCCTGTGCACGGAAGCGGTACAGCTGGTCCCTTCCGCTGCGGTCGCTGCTCAGGTAACCCGATCCAAGGGCGCTGTCCAGCACCAGCCCGAAGTCGTCATAGGGGCTGTTGAGCGGTGCGTGCAGGTTGCGCGGGGCTGACCATCCGCCATCCTCCGGGCGGGTCTCGAACAGGTCGAGGCCGCCCATGTTGCGGTGGCCGCTGGAACTGAAGTACAGCGACCCGCCGTTGATGGTGGGGAAGAGCTCGTTGCCGGGTGTGTTCACGGTGGTGCCCAGGTTCACCGGAGCGGTCCATCCACCGCCGTGGTCCACACTCATCCATAAGTCCGTACCGCCGATCCCGCCCGGGCGGTCGCTGGCGAAGTAGAGGGTGCGCCCGTCCGCGCTCAGGGCCGGATGCGCGGTGCTCCAGTCCGGGCTGTTGTATGGGAAGTCGATGAGCCCCGACCAGTTTCCCGCGCTGTCACGCGTGGCCTTGAAGATCATCAGGTGGCTGGTGTTCGCGTCATCCTTCAGCAGTTTGCGCTCGAGGTAATCGCTCCGGGTCAGGTAGAGCGTGCGGCCATCGGCGTCGACCACTGCGGGGCCTTCGTGATAGCGTCCGTTAACCCTGCCGGGCAGTGGTATCGCCGGTGCCCATGCATCCCCGTCCCTGTGCACCGTGTACAGGTCCATGAAGGACAGGCCATCACGGGGGTCGGAGCGTGCGGGCGGTGCGGGCCGTTCGCCCACCACCAGGAGCCCATCGCCCCACGGGTGCGCACTGAAGGCGGTGGAGAGCCCCGGAACTGCGATGGGTTCCACACTGTAGCGGCCGCTGTCGGCCAGGAAGCGCGCGATGTCCTGTGCAGAGGTGAGCAGATCCTCCGACACACGTTCACCGGGGTATGCGTTATGCACGCGCCGGGCCACCGATGCCGCGCCATCCGCATTGCCCAGGGTGAGCAGCGTGCGTGCGTAGTTAAGGGCCGTATCTCCTTCCAGGGGCAGTGTGGCATCGGCCTGTGCATACAGCGCTTCGGCACGTGCGGGATCGTTCAGTGCGCGCAGGGCCTCCGCCAGGTTCAGCGATGTGCGCCGATCGGGCCGGTGCCTGAGCGCATTTTCATAGTGCCCAGCAGCTTTGCGGAGCTGCAGAAGGTCCATTGCGCGGTCGCCCTTGCGCACCTGGATGCCCGCGCAGGAGGCCACCAGGGCGGCGCAGGCCGCGAGCGCGAGTGGGCGGTGGGCGCGTGACATGCTCAGAAGTAGCGTGGAGAGCGGATGCGAACGGGGTCACGGCCCAGGTCGATGCCGAGCATCACCTCATGCGAAGCGCCGCTGGAGCCTCCGAGTCGTGAGGTGGTCATGTCGTATGCGTAGCCGGCCCGGAGCAGCGGTGTCACCTGATACTCCACCAGGGCCACAGGCCCGTTGGCCGTGCGGTAGCCCACGCCCAGCCACACGCGATCACGGAACAGCAGGTTGCAGGTGAGGTCCACCTGCGGTGCCGCCGAGGGGGCGATCCGCACGAGGAGTGATGGCTTCAGATCGATGCTCTCATTGATCGGGAATGCCCTTCCAGCGGTGAGGTACCAGTGTGTGCGGAAATAGCGTTCGGTGCGGCCGCCGGGGGCCACGCGCATCCGGCGGTCGGCGCTCCACAGGTCGGGTGCTGAGAGGCCTGCGTAGGACCTTCCATCGTTCCAGAAGATGCCCGCACCGGTGCGCAGGACCGGTACGTTCACGAGGGCGCGGTCATACGCGGGGTCCTGCGGGTCCCAGGTGACGAGCTCGTCGAAGCGCGCGGAGCAGAATGCCACGCCGGCGCGCAGGCCGAAGGCCAGGTACCCCTTGCCCCCGGTTCGGATGCGGTAGGCGAAGTGGGAGGACAGGTCAAGGTCACGGCTGATGCCGATGCGGTCATGCACAACGGAAACGCCGATGCCGATGCGGCCATTCTTCAGCGGGGCGTCCAGCGCGCCCATGCTGGTATTGGGTGCGCCGGGCATGCGTGTCCATTGGTCCCGGTATAGGAGGCTGCCGCTCGCATACGGATGGCTGCCGGCATAGGCCGGGTTCAGGAAGAGCCCGTTGAACATGTACTGGCTCACTTTCACCTCCTGCTGGGCATGCAGCACCGATGCGGTGAGCACGGCGGTGAGCAGGACGTGTGCGCGGTGCATGGGCAGGGGCATTTCAGCGCCGCAGGTCCACGTAGTTCGAGAGGGTGACCCCGCCGGGTGACAGGGTGAGGACCACGAAGTAGGTGCCCTCGGGCAGGTCGTCCCCGCGCTGATCCTCACCCCGCCAATCATTGGCGTATCGGATGCGGTCATATACCACGCGGCCCCAGCGGTCGTGCACGGTGATGCGGTTCTCCGGGTAAGCCCCGATGCCCTGCACCAGGTAGGCATCATTGCTGCCGTCACCGTTGGGGGTGAAGCCGGTAGGCATCAGGAC
>CAZUNW010000054.1:7911-12234 GCA_964621425.1 uncultured Chryseobacterium sp.
GACCTCCGGTGGACCGCCGCTGTCGAAGGCGTGCAGGTGTTGTGCGACCAGCAGCATGGCGCTGGTGATGCCTGCGATGAGCATGGGCCGTGGCATGGCGGTTGCGGTCGTGCGCTGCTCGCCCGGGCTGCGGGGTGTGCGCGGCCTTTTTACCGCGCCGGCGCGTGAAAGGTTATGGCGCTGCTCAGGCGCCTCCGCTGCGGCGGGCCACGAGTGCGGTGTAGAGAGCGATTCCGGCCGCCACGCTCACGTTGAGCGAGCCGACTCGCCCCGCCATGGGAATGCGCACCAGGTCGTCCGCCATCCGCAGCACCCGGTCGCTGACCCCGGTGTCCTCCGCACCCAGCACCAGAACGAGGGGCTCGCGCAGGGCGGCGTCCTGGATGTCGTTCGCGGCCTTCTCGGTGCAGGCCACGACGCGCAGTCCGTGCGCCTTGGCCACATGGAGCCCGTCAATGAGCATCCGCGCACGGCATACGGGCAGGCGCATGAGGGCGCCGGCCGAGCTTTTCACGGCATCGGGGCCCAGGCGTGCTGACCCGCTCACGGGTACAAGCAATGCGTGTGCGCCGAGGCATTCCGCGCTGCGGGCCACGGCGCCGATGTTGCGCACATCGGTCACCCCGTCCAGCGCCACGATGAGGGGGCGCTCGCCGCGTTCGTAGGCCATGCTGATCACCTCGTCGAGGTCCTGGCGGCCCACGGGGCTCACGAAGGCCACCACGCCCTGGTGTTCGCCCCGCACGAGGCGGTCCAGCTTCTCGGGCGGCACCACCTGTACGGGCACGCCCTGTGATCGTGCGGCCTGGCGCACGGTGCGGGGGCCTTCACCTGTGGCGTCGCGCCTCAGCAGCACACGTTCCACAACAGTGCCCGAGCGCAGTGCCTCGAGCACGGGGTGCACTCCATAGAGGAGCCCTTCCTTCGCCGCCATCAGTTCTGCAGGATGCGTCCGTTGCGCCAGCTCTCCACGTTGCGATACCACGCGCCCTTCAGCGTGGGGTCGCGCTCCAGCACGAGGTCGTTGTCCGTGAAGGGCGAACTGCGCCGCACGAAGGTGAAGGTGGTGCTCATCAGGTTGGTCTCCTCGCCGTAGGTCCACGTCTCGCCGCGACCGCTGCGGTGGATGGTATTGGGTGTGCCGAAGATGATGTGCACGAGCCCGCGGTCGGTGCGCCATCCGGCCACGTGCGCGGTGAAGTACCTGTTGGCGTTCTGCACGCGCTGGTAGTAGGCGCGTATGGCGGCGCGGGCGCGTTCGCGGTCACCCGCCGCGTCCAGCCAGAAGCGCTCCACCGCCTGCCGCACGTTGGTGGCGTTGCTGATGCGGTCGAACTCCTGCATGCTGGTGATATAGCGCAGCGGCGGAACCATCCCGGCCGCGTCGCCCACGTAGGGGTAGCCCGCATCGAGCACGAACAGGCTGAATCCCTCGCTGCGGGTGCTGTCCGGCCGCAGGTGGTAGCACCCGGGGCGGGACAGCACGAGCGTAGCCTCGCCGCGCGTGTCCACCTGCACCACGAAGGTGCTGTCCGGTTCGGGGTCAAGCGCGCTGCCGCCCTGGTCGGTGAACACCGGTGCCGGCAGGCGGTGATCCTGGTGGTAGAGGGCGCCGTGCAGCAGGCGGCCGGCGTGACGGGGGCAGCGCACGCGCAGTGCGGTGGGTCCGCCGAAGTGGTCGTCGAAGAGGGGCAGCTCGCGCATGCTCTCCAGGGGGAGGAAGTCCTGGCGCACGCTGCCGGTGCGGTCCACCTCGATCAGCACGCTGCTGCGCGTGTTCCGGTTCAGGTCGTGCGCGCTCACGCGCAGCACGAATGATGGGCGCTCGATGCCGCCCAGCTCCAGGCGGCCGATGAGCTCCTGGTCATTGCCTGTGCGTTCGCTCACATCCTGTACCACGGTGCTGGTGCTGTCCAGGAGGGTGCGTGCGTTCCAGTCGGGGTAGGCCTCGTAGGTCACGCGCACGGCTGCGCGGTAAGGGGGGCCGTTGCCATCGCCCTTATAGAGCAGGTCGCGTGTGCGCAGGCTGAAGAGGACCGATGACGCCTGTTCGTCCATGTGGTGGACCCGGGCCTTGAACTCCATGCTTGCGGATTCCTGGCCGTAGAGGTATGCCAGGTTGTCCGTGGCGGCCGTCCGTGCGGGTGGTCTTGTTCCGCAGGCGCCCAGCGCCAGCAACAGGGTGAAAGGCGCGGTCCGAAGTCCCCGGACGCGGGGCATGGACGCCCGTGGGGATGCGATCCCTGCCATGCGTGCGAAGGTACGCCCGCACGGCGTTGGCATCAGAAAAGGCTGGTGAAGCCGAAGTGTACCTTGCCGTCGCGCAGGTCGAAGGGGTTGTTGAACTGGCTTCCGAGGGCGTAGGTTAGGCTGAAGATGCCGGCCTTGGTCTCGAAGTTGGTGCCGATGCCGAAGCCGGTGGGGTCGTCCGCCAGGGTTTCCGGCCTGCTGAGGTCCTCCCACCAGGCTTGGTCCACGAAGACGAAGGCGTTACTGTTCTCCTCGAGCAGCAGGCGCAGTTCCAGTGTGCCGATCACGTAGGTGCTGGCATAGATGGATGCCTCGTCCACACCGCGCAGGTTGCGGATGCCGCCCAGCCGGTAGAGCTCGTTGGTGACGAGCCGTTCGTTGATCATGCTTCCGGCCTGTGCCGCGAGCCGCAGTGTGCCCTTGCGCCCGAGGGCGATGTGGCCTGCGGCCGCGAGGTCCACCTGCACCTGCAGGGTTTTGGTGGCCAGCGTGCGGGTGAGATCGTCCGGATCGGGCACGCGGCTTTCCTTGTTGCCCGCGCTGCACTCGATGGCCAGGGCATGGCCTCGCCGGGGGTTGAGGCGGTAGTCCAGCCGCTGCCGTTCGATGCCTAGTCCGTAGGTGAGCAGCTTGACGTTGCCGAGCCCGGGCACCACGGTGGTGGAGCGGCCGAGTGTGCGCGACGATCTGCTGTTCACGAACACGCTCACCACATCGCCCTGCCGCAGCGCCAGTTGCAGCGCCCCCCGGCCGTTCACCTCCAGGAAGGTTGTGTCACGGCGGAAGAGCTTCAGCGAGAGGTCCACGCCGAACGGGGTGCGGAAGAGGAAGGGGACCTGGGTGCGCACCTTGAGGTCCTGGGTGCGGTCCTGGAGGCTGCGCCAGTTGAGCTCTATGGCTTCGCCTCGGCGCAGGGCGTTGCGCAGGCGCAGGTCCACATCGCCCGTGAAGGCCACACGACCGGTGGCGGCGTCGGGCAGCACGCCCAGGATGCCGTTGATCGAGCTGGCACGTCGCGGGTCCAGGAAGAGGTAGAGCTTGGTGCGTTCCGGGGTGAACAGCACATAGGGCCGCTGGCGCTGGCTGACGTAGGGCAGTTCGCGGATGCGCCGGTCCAGTGCGACGATGAGCTCCTCGTTGTAAGGGTCGCCGGGGCGGATGCCGATGTGCTGCTGCAGGAAGCGGGGGTTGACGCGTGCCGTGCCCTTCACCACCACGCTGTCGATGCGTACGGCCGGTCCGGGGTCCACGCGCACCGTGGCGACCAGCCCGCCGTTGCTGGCGCGCAGGCTGTCCAGCCGCACGCTGGCGAAGGGATGCCCATTGTCCTCCATGTAGCGGAGCAGGTCCTCCATGAGGGCCACGGTGCGCTGCGGGGAGATGGGGCGGCCGGCGTGGGTGCGTTCTCGGAAGCGCACACCGGACGCCACACCGGGCGGGATGCCTGCGCCGGAGAGGGCCGCCCAGCGGTGGGTCGCGCCGCGGTGCAGTGTGCAGCGCAGTGTATCGTCCGCAAGGATGCAGGTGTCGATCGCGGCCTCCAGGGCCCCTTCGGCCCGCAGGGCGTCCACCCAGGCCAGGGCACGCGCCTCAGCCTCGGGGGGTGATCCGAAGCGTTCGCTCCGCAGGGCGCGCTTGGGCAGGGGTGCGTCCGCCTGGAGCACCAGTACGGTGCGCTGTGCGCCGGCATGGAGCCCGGTCACGAGCAGCGAAGCAATGCAGCCGATGCGTGCGGGGAGGCTCATCACAGGCGCCAGTCGATGGGGTTCAGACCGCGGGCCTGCAGGATCTCGTTGGTGGCCGAGAAGTGTCCACAACCAATAAAGCCGCGGTGCGCTGATAGTGGGCTGGGGTGAGGTGCCTTGAGCACGTAGTGGCGTTCAGCGGGTATCAGGGCCTCCTTCTGCTGGGCATGCCGGCCCCAGAGCAGGAAGACCACTCCACTGCGCTCGCTGGCGAGGGTGCGAATGGCGGCGTCCGTGAAGGTCTCCCAGCCGCGTCCCTGGTGCGAGGCGGCCTGGTCCGCGCGAACGGTGAGCGTGGCGTTGAGCAGCAGCACCCCTTGGTCGGCCC
>CAZUNW010000055.1:0-3593 GCA_964621425.1 uncultured Chryseobacterium sp.
CGCGTGTTCATGTCGTAGTGGTAGCGGCCCGCCCAGAAGAAGCTCTCCTTGCCGGCCAGCACCTCCAACCCCTGCAGGTCCACGCCGCGGCTGCGCAGGTCGTCCATTACGGCGGTGGGGAAATCATCGCCCACCACGCTCACCAGACCGATGCGGTCCAGAAAGATGCTCGCCGCAAGGGAGATGTAGGTGGCGGCACCGCCCACGGTCTTCTCGGCCACGCCGAAGGGGGTTTCGATGCGGTCAAAGGCGACAGTTCCGACGGTGACGAGCTGCATGGTGGTGCGGGGTTGGTTCACGCAGGGTTCACAGGGGCGGCGCGGTCCGGTGCGCGCGGTCCGGGGAGGTGTTGATGGCCTGCAAAAGGAAGAAAGCCGCTTGCGCGGCTCTCCTCGTTCGCTCCCCGGGCTGGACTTGAACCAGCGACCCCATGATTAACAGTCATGTGCTCTAACCAGCTGAGCTACCAGGGAAGGTCTCCGTTGAAAACGGAGCGCAAATGTAAAGCGCCGGGCGGCTCCTGCCAAGAGGGGCGTTGGAACCCGGCCGGGGGTGCTGCAAATGGGGGCGCCCCTTGCGGAACGCCCCCCATGCATTGACCGTGTGCGTCCGGCTCAGGCAGCCTTGGTGCGGGCTGCGAGGAGCTGGAAGTCGCTCAAGACCACCTCGCTGACCTGGCGCTTCTGGCCGTCCCTGCCCTCGTAGGTGCGGTGGACCAGGCGGCCCTCGAGCACCACGCCGGTGCCCTTGCGGAGCATGCGCTCCACCATTTCGGCGGTGCGGCCCCAGGCCACCACGGTGTGCCACTGGGTGGTGCTCACGCGGTCGCCATCGGCGTTCCTGTGGCTGCCGTGGGTGGCCACGCTCATGCGTGCCACCTTGCGGCCCGGGGCGATCTCCCGCACTTCCGGATCGTAGCCGAGGTGGCCGATCAGCTGCACTTTGTTCTTCAGGGTGTTCATGACCTGTGTGGGTGTTCGTTCGTTCGTTCTGGTATCAGGCGTTCGCGTCGGCAGACTCCACGGAAGCGGTTTCCGTGCGGCTCACCACCTGGAACTCGCTCAGCACCACTTCGGTGATGTAGCGCTTCTGTCCATCCCTGCCCTCATAGCTGCGGTGCACCAGTTTGCCCTGCAGCGCCACGCGGCTGCCCTTTTGGAGCAGACGGGACGCCTGCTCTGCCTGTATACCCCAGGCCACCACGGTGTGCCATTGGGTGTCGGTGATGCGCTCGCCGCTTTTGTTGGTGTAGCTCTCGCTGGTGGCGACGCTCATGCGGGCCATCTTGCGGCCACCGCTCACGTCCTTCAGCTCCGGGGCGTTGCCCAGGTTGCCGATCAACTGCACAAGGTTCTTCATCGTGTTCATCATCTCAGGTGTGTTCGGTTGTGTTTCTTGGTCCACGGGGTTCGGCATGCCGTTGAACTCCGCCGCAAACCTTCACCCGACGATGGGCGGGATCCGGGAGATCGTCATTTGTAGGCGGATACAGTCGTTTGTTACCGTTTGTACAACGGCGGCTGGGATGTGCCAAGTCCTTCTGCAGCAGATGGTTGGGTGATCGGGGAACCGGGAAGAGGACAGGCGGTGCCACACCGCGGGTTGCGCCCGCTCACCTATCTTGGCGGCCCAAATCCAGCATGGCGCCGATGAGCACGCGCAAGACAATCCTCGTTCCGACGGACTTCACCAAAGTGGCGGACTGTGCCATGAACCACGCCATGAAACTGGCCGAGCGGGTGAACGCCGGGGTCACCCTGCTGCACATCGTGGACAACGCTGATGAGGCCGATGAGGCGCGGACGAAGCTGGGGCTGGAGTCCAAGCGTGCCGCGCAGTGGAGCGGCTCGGTCCAGGTGGACACCATGGTGCGCGTGGGCAGCGTGTACGATGGCATCGGCGATGCTGCCGCGGAAATGGGCGCCGTGATGATCATCATGGGCACCCACGGCATGCGGGGCATGCAGTTCATCACGGGCAGCCGCGCGCTGCGCGTGATCACCAACAGCTCGGTGCCCTTCATCGTGGTGCAGGAGCGCAACATCAAGTCCAACGGGTACCGCGACATCGTGGTGCCGCTGGACCTGCACAAGGAGAGCCGCCACAAGGTGAGCCTGGTGGCCGACATGGCGAAGTACTTCAACAGCAAGGTGCACCTGGTGGTGCC
Organism: uncultured Chryseobacterium sp.; assembly: GCA_964621425.1. Taxonomy (GTDB): domain Bacteria; phylum Bacteroidota; class Bacteroidia; order Flavobacteriales_F; family PHOS-HE28; genus PHOS-HE28. The sequence goes on from CAZUNW010000055.1 coordinate 2,168, forward strand.
CAAGGAGAACGACGAGTTCCTGCACAACCAGCTGCAGAACCACATCAAGTTCGCCAACCAGTTCCTGCGCGACCGGGGCATCGAGCACGAGGCGCACATCCTGTCGGAGGACAGCGACGATTTTGTGCGGGGCGTGATCCGTTACGCCGTGAAGGTGGAGGCGGATCTGATCGCCATCGTGAACATGCTCCAGAACAGCATCTTCGGCGTGCTCGGCAACCCCAACGAGCAGGAGATCATCACAAACGATGCGATGATCCCGGTGATGTGCATGAACCCGCTGAACAACACGACCACCGACATGCCGATCTGGGCCCCTTAGGGCTCAGGCGCGCATGCCGATCACCAGGATGTCGTCCACTTGTTCGTGGGCGCCCTTCCAGTGTGTGAAGGCGTCCTGCAGGGCGCGTTTCTGGGCTTCCAACGGCTCCGTACTGATGGAGGCGAGCAGTTCACGGAACCGCCGGTATAGGAACTTCTTGCCCTTGGGCCCCCCGAACTGGTCGGCGTAGCCATCGCTGAAGATGTAGATGACGTCGCCCTCCTGCAGCTGGATGTGGTGGTCGGTGAAAGCCTTTGGCGCGTTGAGCTCAAACCCACCGATTGGGATCTTGTCCGGTGCGTACTGGATGACGTCACCACCCCGCACCAGGTAAAGCGGGCAGTTGGCCCCGGCATAGTCCAGTGTGCGGGCAACGGGGTCATAGACGCAAAGGGCCATGTCCATGCCATCGCGCACCAGGGACTGATCGCGGTCCTTGTGGAGCGCGTCGAATGCGATTCGGTTGAGGCCGCCGAGCACTTCGCTGGGGCGCAATGAGGCGCTCTCCCGCACGGCCTGGTTCAGGCCGTTATGGCCCACAAGGCTCATGAAGGCACCGGGCACGCCATGCCCGGTGCAGTCCACCGCCGCGAACACAGTGTGCCCGCCGATGCGCTCGAACCAGTAGAAATCGCCGGAGACGATGTCCTTGGGCCGGTAGAACACGAAGGAGCCCGGCAGCAGTTCCTTGATCTTGCGGTCGGGCGGAAGGATGGACTCCTGGAGGCGCTTGGCGTAGCGGATGCTGTCGGTGACGTTCTGGTAGAGCTCCACCACCTTGCGGCTCTGGCGCTCCACCTCCTCCTTCTGGCGCACCACCTCCTCGGTACGTTCGCGCACCTTCTGCTCCAGCACGCGTTCGCGTTCACCGAGCTCAGCGCGCATCTTCAGCAGGGCGTGGCCCAGCACATCCTCGTCGCTCAAGGGCCTGTACTCGGCATTGAAATCACCTGCTGCCACGGCATGGCTGAAGTCGGTGGTGCGGCGCAGCCCGTCGATGAGGCCCATGAGCGCGCTGGTCATCTCGCCGATCTCGTCGTTGCCGGTGCGCAACCGGCCGCGGGGGAAGATGCCGCGACCCAGGCCCAGAAGTACGGCGCGCAG
>CAZUNW010000055.1:3603-9432 GCA_964621425.1 uncultured Chryseobacterium sp.
TGCCCCGGATGATGACCACCGCCACGATGAGGCCGACCGCGATGAGGCCCATGCCCAAGTAGAGCACGAAGAATTTCAGCGAGTCGAAGCTGCGGATCATGCCGCCGCTGAGCTGGCGCCGCTTGGCCTCCTGCATGGCGATCAGCACATCCAGGTCGGCCAGCACCCGGTCCGCCTGCTCATCGAGCGGTCCGCCCTCCTCGGCCAGGTCATTGCGCTCCAGGAAGACCAGGGGGTCGCGGTAGCTCTCCATGTCGGGCAGGATCTCCTTGATCCGCGCGTGCAGCAGGAACACCCCATCGAGCTCGCCGAAGATGCGGTTGGCCATCTCCATCTCCTCCTTCTGCCAGCCGGCTGAAAGGGTGTCGATCCGGTCCAGGAGCGCAGGGAGCTCCTCGGCGGTGAGTGCGTCCAATGCGGTCTTCTCACGGGCATCGGGGCGGCTCTCCACCAGGGCCCAATGCTTGATCAGCATGTGTGCGTTCACCACCAGGTTGCGTAGCCGCACCAGCGCGTCAACACTGGGACCGTGCACCAGGTTGATCTCGTCGTTGATGCGCCGGCTGCGCTCCAGGGTGCGGTTGGTTAGCAGCAGGACCAGTGCCGCGAAGAAGATGAACAGGCCGAAGCCCATCCCGATCTTCCTGCCTATGGTCATGCGCAGGCCGGTCATGGGCTTTTCAACGGTCCGGTCCGGGGCCAAGTTCCTCGAACAGCTTGCGGTAATGCTCGGAGCGCTCGGCATCGAGCAGGCTGTAGTAGATGCCCTCCAGACCGAGCAGCGTCTCGCGGCGCGTGGAGTTCATACGGAATGCCTTGAGCATGTATGGCAGCGCCTGTTCGAAATAGGTGCGGCTCACCTCCTGGATGCGCTGCAGGCTTGGGATGTCGTTCTGCACGTTGACGCGCTGGATGTTGTGCACCCCGCGGTTGTAGTACAGCGTGGCCAGGTTGTAGCTGGCGCCGTAGTTCCCGGTGTCCAGCTCCAGCACATGCAGGTAGGTCTGCACCGCCTTGTCGTACCAGGCCACCTGCTCGCGGTCCTGGTTGTAGAGCTTGGTGTACACGGTGCCCAGGGCGTTGTGGAACTCCACGTCGCGGGCGGTGCGCTCGTCCGCCGGCGACCGGCGGGCCGATGCGGCCACATAGCGCCCGTATAGCCGCAGGGCCTCGTCGGGCTCCATCCGGTTCAGCGCGCGGGCCGCGTCGTTGAAATAGGTGCGGCACAGGAAGTCCCGGGCCTGACGCGCGTTCGCACTGACGGTGCCGGCCTTGTCCAGGAGGAGGCAGCGGTCCAGGCTGGCAAGGGCGGTGTCGCGCAGGGCATCGCCACCGCCGCTGGCCGCACCATCCTTGTAAAGGTCCTTGTAGACGAAGCCGCGCAACAGCCAGGCCTCGGCGCTGCGCAGGTTGGCCGGTTCGCGCACGGCCTCGTCCACGAGCGAACGCGCCTCCTGCAGGGCACCTGCCTCATACGTACGCAGCGCCTCAGCCAGCCGGTCGGGCTGGGCCCACCCCGCGAGGGGCAGGACGAGCAGCAACAGGGCGAAGGGGATGCGGTTCATGTCATTCCACCACACGGTGGGCCAACTGTTTGAGGGTTTGGGCGACCTCCAGCTTGTGCTTGCGGGCATTGGCCGCGCTCAGTTCATACTTGAGCGTGCTCTCGTCGCTCACGAAGTTGGCCACGGCGCCGTCCTCCAGGGCGCCATCGTACTCGGTGACGATCAGCGTTGGCCGGCCGGCCAGGTTGCGATAGATGTCGGGCATCAACGCCAGTTCCGATCGCCCCACGAACAGGATGTGGCAGCGCTCAACGGCCGGCGAGCGGGGGAGCTTGCGCACCTCGATCGGCTGGCGCCCGATGGTCCTGATGCTGTATTTCTTGACGAGCTCCTGGTAGAGGTTCGCCCCGCCGATCACCCCGATCACAAAGGTGCCGCTGGTCATGCTGGGATCCTTCCACTGCACCAGCTTGGCGATGTTGTAGATGTAGCTGGCCTGGACGATGGCCGAGGTATCCTTGTCCACGTCCACCTGCATGGGCACCGCGGCGAGCACAAGCGGCACAAGCGCCAGCAGCACCGCACGGGGTGCCCACCGGGGCCTACCTTTACCGGACCGCACGCGCATGGCCATCATCTTCCGCAACAGCAGGCAAAGTAGGGGCCTCGCCATCGCCGCTGTGGTGCTTGGGACGGGGTTCTTTGCACACGCGCGTGTTCACGGGCAGGCCCCGGTGCTGGCTGGTTTTGAGGCCGAGGCGCGTGAGAACGCAAGGGGTTTCGAGTGGCTTTGCTGGAGCGGGGGTGCCATCGGCCACCGGCTGACCGGTTCGCCACAGGGCGCACGGGCGGAGGTCGCGGCCGACAGCCTGTTCCGCCTGGCCGGCATCCCGGTCGTGTCGCACCACCCCTTCTCAGCACAGGCCTGGGCGCGGGGCAGCGTGATGCTCCGCCTGGCCGATGGCATGGGCACCGAGCACCTGGCGGCCGTGGCCCTGGCGCAGACCCCGGACAGCGCCGATGTGGAGGGTGAGCTGGTGGACATGGGCAACGGGCTCAGCACGGATTACGCACGGAACGGAGCACGCGTGGCGGGCCACGTGGCACTGATGAATATCGGGCTTGTGGCGGCGCCGGAAGGCACCGGCAACCTGCACCGAAGCGAAAAGGCCGCGCTCGCCATTCGCCACGGCGCGGTCGGCATCGTGTTCGTGAACAACGTGGACGGTGGGGTGCTGTTGACCGGCACCGCCTCCATCGACGGGGCCACGATCCCTGTACCGGCGGCCTGCATCGCCTCGGAAGATGGCCGGCGGATCCGCGAGCGGCTGGGGCGGGGCGATGCCCTGCGCATGGGCATTCGCATGACGAACCGCATCGGCACCGTGCAGGCGCGCAACGTGCTGGCCGAACTGCGCGGCACGGACCTGGCGGACGAGGTGGTGGTTGTGGGTGGGCACCTGGACAGTTGGGACCTGGCCACCGGCGCAACAGACAACGGGCTGGGCGCCTTTTCCATCCTCGACATGGCGCGTGCCGTGGTGGCCAGCGGGGTGCGGCCGCGCCGCACGCTCCGATTTGTGCTGTTCATGGGTGAGGAGCAGGGCCTGCTGGGCAGCGAGGCGCTCGTGGCCGCCTACAAGGCCTCCGGCGAACTGCGTCGTGTGCGCTGCATGGTCAACATGGACATGACGGGGGACCCATTCGGCTTCGGCGTGGTGGGCCCTGCGGACTGGGGCGTGGTGGTGGACTCGCTGATGCGGCCCATCCAGCGTATGGACACCGGGTTCAAGGCCCAGCTGCAGGAAAAGGCGTGGCTGCACAGCGATCACCAATCGTTCCTGCTGGCCGGTGTGCCGGTGATCAATCCCTTGTGCGACCTGGGTGGGCACGTCTACGGCTGCTATCACAGCAGTTGCGATGATGTGCACCTGGTGGACCCCATGGACATGGTGAACAACGTGCGCTACGTGGGCGCACTGGTGCTCCTGCTGGCCAATGCGGACAAGCTGCCGCGCGGCTTCACGGAAAGCGAACTAGGCGAACGCCTGCGGGCGGACGGGCTGGAGGAGAAGCTCCGGATGGCCGGACAGTGGAGGTGGTAGGCGCTCAGGCCTCGCCCTCTCCCTTGGCCGGTGCGGAAAGGCCCTGCAGATCGCGGTCGAACAGATAGAGTCCGCCCTTGTCGTTGCCGATCAGGTTGAGCTTGTCGATGAGGGTGCGGGCCAGGCCCTCCTCCTCGATCTGCTCACTCACGTACCACTGCATGAAGTTGTGGGTGGTGTAGTCCTTCTCCTTCAGGCAGGTGTCCACCACCTGGTTGATGGTGGCGGTGACGTGGGTCTCGTGCTCCAGGAGGCTCCGGAAGATGTCCGTGATGCTCTTGTAATCCGTGGCGGGCTGCTTCAGCGCCGGCACCACGGCGCGTCCGCCGCGCTCGTTGACGAACTTGATGAGCTTCAGCATGTGCATGCGCTCCTCGTCGCTATGGCGGTAGAGGAAGGCGGCCGTGCCGCTGAGGCCCTGGTTCTCAGCCCAGCTCGCCATGGCGAGATAGGCTTGGCTGCTGCCGGCCTCAGTGGCGATCTGCGCGTTGAGGGCCGCTTCGATCTTCTTGGAAAGCATGGTACAAAGGTAAGGGCCTGTGGGGGGGTGGCCTCAACGGGTGTTGAAGTGGTTCATGGCCTGCGCAATGCCCATGAGGCCGAACTGCAGGACCGCCTTGCCCGCCACCTCCACGCGTTCCGCCAGGCTGGCCTGTTCGCCGGGGCTCCACACACCCAGCACGTATTCGCTCTGGCGCCCGCGGGGGAAGTCGCTGCCGATGCCGAAGCGCAGGCGGGGAAAGGCCTCCGAGCCCAACACCTCGATGATGTGGGTGAGCCCGTTGTGGCCACCGGCTCCGCCACCGGCCCGCAGGCGCACCTTGCCGAAGGGCAGTGCGAGGTCGTCGGTGACCACCAGCGTGCGTTCGGCCGGAATGTCCTCCTGGTCCATCCAGTAGCGGACGGCCTTGCCGCTGAGGTTCATGAAGGTCTGTGGCTTGATGAGGATGAAGGTGCGCCCCTTGTGCCGGAACTCGGCCCGCTCGGCGTAGCGGTCGGGGGTGAAGCGGACCTCGAAGACCTGCGCAAGGTGTTCCAGGACGGTGAACCCGATGTTGTGCCGGGTGCCGGCATATTCGGGCCCGGGGTTGCCTAGGCCGGCGATGAGGTGCTTCATGGCGGCTGCAAAAGAAACAAGCCCCGGGATGTCCGGGGCTTGTATTGCGTCGGCGTGCTGAGCGCCGGAGGCATCACTTCTTGGCCGCAGGCTTGGCCTCGGCCTTCTGGGCCGCAGCAGGGGCGGCGGCACCCGCGGCAGGGGCCGCGGCGGCAGGGGCGGCCTCGGCCTCCTTCTTCGGCACGCTCACCTTCATCACCACCTCGTCGGGACGGTTCAGCACCTCCAGGCCGGTGAACTTCAGGTCGCGCACACGGATGCTCTGGCCGATCTCCACATGCTCAACGTCCACATCCAGGTGGTCGGGCAGCTGGCCGGGCAGGCCGCTGACCTCCAGCTTGCGGAGGGTCTGGTTGAGCTTGCCGCCCTTGCGCACGCCGGCGGGCTGGCCTTTCAGTCGCAGGCTCAGGCTCACGCGAGCGGGCTTGTCCTCGGCCAGCTCGATGAAGTCCGCGTGCAGGATCGCATCGGTCACCGGGTGGAACTGGGTCTCCTGCAGCTTGGCCATCACCTTGCGGCCGCCCAGATCCAGCTCGACGCGGTAGGCCTCGGGGGTGTAGACCACCTTGCCCAGGTCCGCCTCGCTGGTGGCGAAGTGGGTGACACTGCCACCGCCGTAAAGCACGCAGGGCACCTGCTTCTCGCGGCGCAGCTGGTCGGCGTTCTTGGTGCCCGTGGCGGTGCGGACGGCGCCGGTGAGTTCTACCTTCTTCATGGGTCGGGATGTTAGGCGATGATGAAATGGCTGCTGATGCTCTCGTGGCTGCGGACACGCTTGATGACGTCGGCGAACAGGCCGGCCACGGTGAGCTGCTTGATCTTGGAGGTGCGGGCCAGCTTGTCCGGCCCGATGGGGATGGTATCGGTGACGATGAGCTCCGTGAGGGAGGAACGCTCCAAGCGCTCACAGGCATCTCCGCTCAGCACGGCATGCGTGCACATGGCACGTACGCTCTTGGCGCCCAGGTCGGTCATCATGTCGGCGGCCTTGGTGAGGGTGCCGGCCGTGTCGATCATGTCATCCACCAGCACCACGTCCTTCCCCCTCACGTCACCGATCACGGTCATCTTCTCAACCTGGTTGGCCACTTTGCGCTGCTTT
>CAZUNW010000055.1:9444-12068 GCA_964621425.1 uncultured Chryseobacterium sp.
CCCGGTCCACGCCGGCGGCGGTGAGCATGTTGGCCACGAGCTTCGCCCCGATGCTTACGCGGGGCTTGTCCTTGCGGTCCTGCCGGGCAAAACCGAAGTAGGGCATGACGGCCACGATCCGCTTGGCGCTCGCGCGCTTGGCGGCATCCACCATCATGAGCAGCTCGAACAGGTTGTCGCTGGGCGGAAAGGTGCTCTGCACGATGAACACCAGCTCCCCGCGAACGGTCTCCTCGAAACTGGGCTGGAACTCCCCGTCGCTGAACCGGTTCACGGTCACTTCGCCAAGCCGTGCGCCCGAATGGGCGACGATCTTTTCGGCCAGGTACCGCGTGGCGGTGCCGCAGAAGATCTTGGCTGACTCTTGCATGGGTTCCCGCGAAAGGGCTGCAAAGGTAGTGATCTTCGGCGGGTTATCAACGATCGTTGGTGGACGCCCTGGATGGCGCCCCGGCTTTGACCGACCTTTGGCCGGATGGCACGCCCCTCCCCCACCCTGGCCGACCTGCCGCAACGCGTGCTGGCCGCCGTTCGTCGCGCGGGCCACGCCGGCATCACCAGCCAGCAACTGGCCCTGCAACTGGGCTTTCGCGACAAGGGGCAGCGCTACCTGCTGTACGATGCCCTGGAGGCGCTGCTGGACCAGGACCACATCCGAAGCGGCAAGAAGGGCCGCTACATTGCTGCGGGTGGCGGCGATACCCTGGAGGGCAGCATCGACATCATCGCCAGCGGCGGGGGGTATGTCCGGCCCGATCCAGCCAGCGACACGGGGCAGGGCGACGTGTTCGTACACCCACGAAATGTGGGCACCGCGCTGCATGGCGACACCGTGCGGGTGAAGCTCAGCGGCGGGCGCGGCCACCGGGCGGAAGGCCGGGTGTTGGAAGTGCTGCGCCGGCGGCGGCTGGAGTTCGTGGGGACCGTACACAAACAACAGGGGCGGCTTGTGCTGGTGGCCGACGACCAGCGCGTGCAGCGCCCCTTCCTGATCCCCGCCCAGGAGACGGGGGGTGCCACCGAGGGCGACAAGGTGATCCTGCGGCTGGGCGACTGGCGCGACGCACGGGAGCTGCCGCGCGGGGCGGTTGTCCGGGTGCTGGGCCGGGCCGGGGAGCACCAGGTGGAGATGCACGCCATCCTGGCTGAGTTCGGGCTGCCCCTGGAGTTCCCGGACAGCGTGCAGGCGGCGGCGGCCGAGATCGCGGATGGCTGCACCCCGCAAGAACTGGCGCGGCGGCGGGACATGCGGCAGGTGCCCACGATCACCATCGACCCGGAGGATGCCAAGGACCTGGACGACGCCCTGAGCCTGAGGCGCCTGGAAAATGGGCGCTGGGAGGTGGGGGTCCACATCGCCGACGTGAGCCACTACGTGCGTCCGGGTTCGGTGGTGGACCTCGAGGGCGCGGCCCGCGCCACCAGTGTGTACCTCGTTGACCGCGTGGTACCCATGCTGCCCGAGCGCCTCAGCAACGACCTGTGCTCGCTGAACCCGCACACGGACAAACTGAGCTTCAGCGCCATCTTCGAGCTCGATGAACAGGCACGGGTGCAGGCCGAGTGGTTCGGGCGCACCGTGATGCGGTCGCAGCGGCGGTTCGCCTACGCCGAGGCGCAGGCCCTGATCGACGGGGCCGAGGGGCCCTTCGCCCCGGAGGTGCTCACGCTGCACAGGCTGGCCCAGGTGCTGCGCGCCGAACGGTTCGCCAAGGGCGCGCTGGAGATCGGGGGCAACGAGGTGCGGTTCCGCCTGGACGAGCGCGGCCGGCCGCTGGAGGTGTACGAAAAGGTGATGGGGCCGGCAAACTGGCTCATCGAGGAGTTCATGCTGCTGGCCAACAAGCGCGTGGCCGCGTGGGTGGGCCGGCAACGCAAGGGCGGGGTGCCCCCGTTCGTTTACCGCGTGCACGACCTGCCCGACACAGAGAAGGTGGAGCAGCTCAAGGCCCTTGCGCGCAGCTTCGGCCACGACCTCTCCCCCCGCAAGGGCGAGGAACTGCCGCATGCCATCAACCGCCTGCTGCGCGAGGTGCGCGGCCGGGAGGAGGAGAACATCATCCGGCAGGTGGCGATCCGCAGCATGGCCAAGGCCATCTACAGCACGGACAACATCGGCCACTACGGGCTGGCGTTCGAGCACTACACGCACTTCACCAGCCCGATCCGCCGCTACCCCGACCTCATGGTGCACCGGGCGATGGCGCACTACCTGGAAGGGGGGCGCCACCTGGACAAGGAGGGCCTGGAGGTGAGCTGCCGGCACAGCTCGAACATGGAGAAGCGGGCGGCCGACGCGGAACGGGCCAGCATCCGCTACAAGCAGGCCGAGTACCTGCTGGCGCGGGTGGGGGAGCGCTTCGAGGGCGCGATCAGCGGGCTCACCAACTGGGGGGTCTACGTGGAGTTGAAGGCCAACCGCTGCGAAGGCATGGTGCCCTTGCGGGAGCTGCCGGGGGACGCATACCGGTTCGACCCGGAGCGTTACGTGGTGGCCGGGCTGCGCACCGGGCGCAAGTTCAGGCTGGGCGACGCGGTGCTGGTGCGCATCAAGTCCGTGGACATGGACCGCCGCACGGTGGACCTCGCCTTGGAACTGCCGCGCACCCCGGCGCGTCGCACTA
>CAZUNW010000056.1:0-11899 GCA_964621425.1 uncultured Chryseobacterium sp.
GGCGGTCAAGGGCCTTTACCGCGAGGATGGAGACCCGGCGCAGGTCACCATCGCCGGCCGGTTGATGAGCGTGCGGGTGATGGGCAAGGCCAGCTTCGCCGTGCTCCGCGACCACTCCGGTGATCAGCAGATCTACGTGGCCCGCGATGAGGTCGCACCGGGGGATGACAAGGCCATGTATGACGAGGTGTGGAAGCACCTGCTCCACCTTGGTGACTTCATCGGCGTACAGGGCCACGTGTTCAGGACACGCACCGGTGAGGTAACCGTCCATGTCAAGCGGCTCACCGTGTTGGGCAAGGCCCTGCGCCCCCTGCCCGTGGTGAAGACCGACGAGGAGGGCAACGTGCACGACGCATTCACCGACCCTGAGCAGCGCTACCGCATGCGCTACGTGGACCTGGTTGTGAACCAGCAGGTAATGGGGACCTTCCTGAAGCGCGCCCGTGTATTCGATGCCATGCGGCAGGCCTTCCAGAAGGCCGGGTACATCGAGGTGGACACCCCGGTGCTGCAGGCCATCCCCGGAGGTGCGGCCGCGCGCCCCTTCGTCACGCACCACAACGCGCTCGATGTGCCCTTCTTCCTGCGCATCGCCAATGAGCTCTACCTCAAGCGCCTCATCGTGGGCGGTTTCGACGGCGTGTTCGAGTTCAGCCGCAACTTCCGCAACGAGGGCATGGACCGCACCCACAACCCCGAGTTCACGGTGATGGAGCTCTATGTGGCGTACAAGGACTACCGCTGGATGATGGACTTCATCGAAGGGGTGCTCAAGCAGGTGGCCATCGCGGCCAACGGCCTGCCCACAGCGCATTTCCAAGGCAAGGCCATCGACTTCGGTTCGCCGTTCAAGCGCATCACCATGTGCGGCAGCATCCAGGAGAAGACCGGCGCCGATGTGCTCAACATGGACGAGCGTGCGCTGGGCGAGCTGTGCAAGCAGCACGGCATCGAGGTCACCGCGGCCATGGGCAAGGGCAAGCTGATCGACGAGCTGTTCAGCGCGCTCGTGCAGCCCGAGCTTATCCAGCCCACCTTCGTCACCGACTTCCCTGTGGAGATGAGCCCGCTGTGCAAGAAGCACCGCGACGATGACCGCCTCACCGAGCGCTTCGAGCTCTTCGTGGCGGGCTTCGAGGTGGCCAACGCCTACAGCGAGCTCAACGACCCCATCGACCAGCGTGAGCGCTTCGAGGAGCAGCTTAAGCTGCAGCAGCGTGGCGACGACGAGGCCATGTACATCGACCAGGATTTCCTGCGCGCGCTGGAGTATGGCATGCCGCCCACCAGCGGCATCGGCATCGGCATGGACCGCCTGGTGATGCTGCTCACCGACAACCCCGCGATCCAGGAGGTGCTGCTGTTTCCGCAGATGCGGCCGGAGAAGTTCGATTGAGGAGGCCGCAAACCTCGCTTCGCCGATGGCTTCGCGAAGGCGCAGGGCACCGAGGCGCAGCGTAGGGCAACCGCCCACCTGCAAGGGTTGCAGGAGGGCGCTGGGAAGTTCCAGATCTTCGGTGAAGCATGCGTGCTATTGAGCATCCACTTCTTGTGCTGATCCCACGTCCGTGGAAGTGGATCGGCGTGCTGATGGTCTCGCTTGTGCTTGGCTTCGGTGGATGGCTGTTGATCACCGACCCTGACAATGACAGCCGGCAAGGGATGGGCTGGTTCTGCCTGGTTTTCTTCGGTCTGGCGGCCCTTGTGGCCATCATGCAGTTGATCCCTGGCTCATCACGTGTGGTGGTCACATCCAAAGGGATCTATCAGACGGTGATGTACAGGCGACGCTTCTTCGCATGGTCCGACATTGAGCGCTTCGGTGTGGCCGAATGGACGCAGTGGCATGGGCCGTTCCGACAAAGGCACCGCCTGGTAGGCATACGGTTCAAGGCGGGCTCCCAGGTGCGCAAGCGATGGCGCCAGGCTTCCCTGCTGTCCGAGGCGCTGGTGGGCTATCACGGTGCGTTGTCAGACAACTACGACTACAAGCACCAGGAGCTCGCGGACCTGTTGAACCGGATGCTTGCCGAGCAACGAAGCGCGGTGGCGCGATAGAGACGCTACTGCACCCGTTCCACGCGCTTCATCACGTCGCCCACCTGCAGCTTCTTCGCGATATCCAGGCCGCTCACCACGTGCGCGAAACGCGTGTACCGTCCGTCGAGGTGGGGCGCTGGTGCCAGCATGATGAAGAACTGGCAGCTCTCCGTGTCCCGCCCTGCCGAGGCCAGGCCCACTGCGCCTTCGTTGAAGCCCTGGAGGCCCACCTCGGTGCGAAGTGTCCACGGCATGCCGCCATACCCATCGCCCCGCGGGCATCCGCCCTGCGCCACGAAATTGGGAACGATGCGGTGGAAGGCCTTGCCGTCGTAGTAGCCCGCGGTGACCAGTGAATCGAAGGCCACGCAGCTCCCCGGAGCGGTCCCCGGTTCCAGGGCAAGCACGATGTCGCCCTTGGTTGTGACGATGCGGTACCGTGCGTCCTCCTTGATGCCGGCGAGGGCCCCGCGCTGGATGGGGTGATTGTAGGGCGGCGCCGTTGCGGTGGGCGCTGGTGCGCCGTCGCGTTTGGCAACAGCAGCCTCCAGCAGGATGCGCGCCTCGAGGTCGCACACGGGGTGGAGATGTGCGATGGCCTTTCGTTCCGCGCCCGGAGGGAGCAGTAGTGCGATGGCCTCGCTATCCTCCTCCTGCAGCATTTCCGCCACGCTGCTGATGAGGCCTGCATCGCCTGTGTTGATGACCTCGGCAACCAGAGCGCTCAATTCGGCAAAGCGTGCCTCCATACTGGCGAAGCGGCTGCGTGCCATGCGGTCGCGCACCTGTGCCATCGCCGCGCTGAACGCGGCCTGCCTCTCGACGGCCGGCCCTGGACCCCGCACCAGTTCGAGCAGGGTGTCGGGGTGCAGCACCATGCCCGCCGCGCGGATGGCGGCCGCATTGAGGTAGGCCCCCTGGTCCTTCCGGCGTGCGGCCTCCAGTTCCACGCGACACGAAGCGGCCACCTCCTCCGGCGCATGGGCCTGCACCAGGCCCAGCAGCATCAACCGGACCGCCGGGTCGCTGCATGACCGGGCCGCATTCCAAAGCGCGGTGCCATCCAACGGTCCCGTTGCGCGCTGCAGTTGTTCCGCGGCCACCAGCCGCACCCCGGGGTCCGCGTCGTTCACGGCGCGGTCCATCAGCAGGTCCTGTCCCGTCGCACCGACCGCGCGCACGGCGGCGATGCGCACCATGGGCAGGGGGTCTGTGGTGGCAAGGGCACGGAGAAGCGCCACCGTTGGAGCTGCCGTTGGCTGGGCCAGTGCGGCAATGAGGAACATGCGTGCGGCGGGCTCCCGCTCCCGGTCCAATGCGGCGGACAGCCGTTCATGCAGCCCTTCCCGCTGCTCCTGCGGCAGGCGGGCCAACGCCTGCGCGGCGCGCAGCCGGCCAGGGGTGTTCACCCCCGCCACCACCTCCAGCAGGCTTTCAGTGGTCGTTAGGCGCAGGCGCAACCGCGCCATCAACAGCGCCTCCTCCAGGACCCTGTGCGCCTGCGTATCCTGCTCCGCCACCACCTGTCGCGCGAGCAGGGCCGCCTGCATGCTGTCGGCCACCAGGCCGAGCGCGAAACCTGCCGCCTCGCGCACACGGGCCTCGGGGTCATTCAGCGCACCTGCCAGGCACGGTCGTGATGCCGTGTCCTGGACGCCGGCCAGCGCCAATGCGGCCGATCGGCGCACGGTCGACGAGCTGTCCCGCAGCATGGCGCAGAGGTCCGTTGTCCGCCGGAGGTCGCCCGCCTGCAGCACGGCCCATGAGCGGTCGTCCCACTCCGGGGCGGTGGTGCGGTCCGTGGCGCGTTCGCGCGGAGCGGTGGCCGTGCAGGCTGTGACAAGGGAGATGACCGCGATGGATGGCAGCAGCGTGCGCATGGCGCAAAGGTGCACAGCGCGCGGCTCCAGTACTTTTGTCCCGTTCATCCCTCCCATGCGCCTTCCACTTTTCACCCTCCTGTTCCATGCCCTTGTTCCCGCCGTCCATGCCCAGTTGATGGGAGACCAGGATGCGCGCGACCAGATGAAGTACGATGTACAGTACCTGGCCAGCGACCTGTTGGAAGGGCGTGAGGCCGGTACGCCCGGGGAGCGGATGGCGGCTGACTACATCGCCGGCAAGATGGCCTCCATCGGCCTCATGCCCTATGGTGACAGCGCATCCTACCGGCAGGCTTTCACCTTTGCCGCCCAGCCGGAGCTGGGTGCCCGGCAGGTGTTCCAACTGGGGCGCACCCGGCTGAAGCTGAGCGAGCAATACCACCCGCTCTCGTTCTCGGGGGAGGGTGCGGTGCTGGCCACGGTGGCGCGCTGCGGCTATGGCATCAACGCACCCGAACTGGGACGCAACGATTTCGAGGGCGTGGACCTGAAGGGCCGTTGCGCCGCCATGGCGGTTGGTTCGCCCGATGGCATCCATCCCCACTCGAAGTTCGCGGCCTACCACGATCTGCAGGCGCGCGCCGCCAAGGCGGTGGAGTTGGGTGCCACCTGTGTGCTCTTCTACAACGACGACAAGGATGTGGAGGACCCTTCGCCCACCCTTCGTGCCAAGGGTGTCCCCGTGGGCGTGCCCGTGGTCTTCCTCAAGGGCGACCTGTACACTGAACTGGTCCGCGACGGAAACCCCGTTTCACTCACGGTGACCATCCACCGTCCCCAGAGCACGGCCTACAACCTGGTGGGCATGCTGGATAACGGACAGCGTAACGTGGTGGTGATCGGCGCCCACTACGACCACCTGGGCCATGGTGACGAGGGCAGCCTGCACCGCGGGGGAAAGGCGATCCACAATGGTGCGGACGATAACGCCAGCGGGGTGGCCGTGATGCTCCAGCTGGCCCGGGACCTTGCAGAGCTGGACGAGGCGCGCGGCAACGACTACCTCTTCGTCGCATTCAGTGGCGAGGAGAAGGGGCTCTACGGGTCGAACTACTGGACGAAGAACCCGACTGTGCCGCTTGCCGACCTCAATTACATGATCAACCTGGACATGGTGGGAAGGCTGGAGGCCGACAGCACCATCGGCATCAACGGGGTCGGCACCTCGCCTGCCTGGTCCGAGCTGCCGCGGGTGCAGGCCGGCGCGCTGCGGGTGCGGACCACCACCAGTGGCATCGGTCCGAGCGATCACACCAGCTTCTACCTGCAGGGCATCCCGGCCATCCACTTCTTCACGGGCACGCATGGCGACTACCACAAGCCCAGTGACGATGAGGAGAAGATCAATTACGACGGGATGCTCCGCGTGACGCGTTACATCGAGAGCCTGGTCACCACGTTGAACGATGATGGCAAGGTGGCGTTCACCCGGACGCAGGATGCCGACAGCGCCAGTACACCGCGCTTCAAGGTCACCCTTGGCGTCGTGCCCGATTACATGTACGATGGGAAGGGCATGCGCATCGACGGTGTGAGCGAGGGGAAGCCAGCGGCCGCGGCCGGGCTCAGGGCGGGTGACGTGGTGCTGCGCATGGGAGCCTTGGATGTCACCGATATGATG
Source organism: uncultured Chryseobacterium sp. (assembly GCA_964621425.1). GTDB lineage: Bacteria > Bacteroidota > Bacteroidia > Flavobacteriales_F > PHOS-HE28 > PHOS-HE28. Next base: position 5,548 of record CAZUNW010000056.1, read on the forward strand.
GGCTACATGAAGGCCCTCGGGCAGTTCAAGAAGGGCGATACGGCACGGGTAAAGGTGCTGCGCGCGGGTGCCGAGCTGGAGGTCGACGTGACCTTTTGAGCGTGTTGTGCCCGCAGCGGGGATGACCATCCCGTGCGGTACTCGTATACTCGCCGTCCATTCATGGAACAACGGACCGCAGTGATCGGCGCCGGCAGCTGGGGTACCGCCCTGGTGAAGCTGCTCACGGCCAATGCAGCATGCGTCGGCTGGTGGGTGCGCCGTCCCGCCACCATCGCCCATATCGCTGGCCACGGCCACAACCCGGACTACATCAGCGCCGCCCAATTCGATGTCCAGCGGCTGGCCATGGACGCTGACATCCATGCGGTGGTGCGTGAGGCGGATGTGCTCGTGCTCGCGGTGCCCAGCGCCTTCCTGAAGGCCACGCTTGACCAGCTTGACCCGGCTGAACTGAAAGGCAAGGCCATCTTCAGCGCGGTGAAGGGCATCGTTCCCGAGACGAACCAGATCGTGGGGGAGTACCTCTTCCAGCATTGGGGCGTGGGCGAGCGTGACTTCGGTGTGATCTGCGGCCCCTGTCATGCCGAGGAGGTGGCCATGGAGCGCCTGAGCTACCTCACCATCGCCAGCCAGGATCCCGACCGCGCACGCGCCATGGGCCAGGCGCTCAACGGGCGCTTCATGAAGACCACGTTGAGCGATGACATCTACGGCACCGAGTATGCGGCCATCCTGAAGAACGTGATCGCTGTGTGTGCCGGGGTCAGTGTAGGCCTCGGCTACGGGGACAACTTCCGTGCGGTGCTCGTTAGCCGTGCCATCCAGGAGATCGCCCGTTTCGTGGCAGCTGTGCATCCCATCGCCCGTGACATCAACGAACCCGCCTACCTGGGTGACCTGCTGGTGACCGCCTACAGCACCTTCAGCCGCAACCGCGAGTTCGGCACCATGATCGGCAAGGGATACAGTGTGCGTGCCGCGCAGCTTGAGATGAACATGGTGGCCGAGGGCTATTACGCGGTGAAGTGCGTGCACGAGATCAACCAGCGCCTGCAGGTGGACATGCCCATTACGGAGGCCACCTACCGCATGCTGTACGAGCGCATGGCGCCCCTGATGGAGATGCGGCTGCTGAGCGACCGCCTTGCCTGAGCGGGATCACGGAGCCCATCCCAGCGCGCGCGCCAGGGCGTAAAGGCCGCTGGCCAGCAGCAGCAGGCCCACCGCGCGGAACAGGCGCTGAAGTCCGCCGCCGGACAGCCGTTCCTGGGCCTCCACGCCCAGCCGGACGAGGATGAGCAGCAGCACCAGTGAACCGCCGAAGGCACCCAGCGAGAAAGCGAGGAGGTGTGGCCAGGACGCGGAATCCAGCCCGGAGGATACAAAGAGCAGCTTCACCCCGCACCAGAACAGGAGCAACTGCGGATTGGCGAGCCCGAGCAGCATGCCGCGCGGCAGGTCGCCCGCCAGCTTGTCCTCGCCAGGTAGCGGCGGCCGCGGACGAAAGAGGAACAGGAAGTACAGGCCCAGCACCAGCAGGATGGTGGCCACCACGAACGTGATGCCGCGCAACCCGAATCCCAGCGCCTCCACCAGCCAGCCGGCACCCGCGAAGGCGGCACCGGCATACAGGACCTCCGGGAGCGCACCGCCTACGGCCATGCGCCGGCCCGCCACGCGCCCCCACTTCACCGTGTGCGCCAGCACGGCCGTGTTCACGAGCCCAGCCTGCAGGGAGCCGATGAAGCTGGCAAGTGCGGCCAGCATGAAATAGGCCAGGGTGTCCACCTTTGTGCAAAGTAGCCGACCAGCGCCAATGGGTCTCCTTCGTTTCCACTGGGATTTCTTCGGCCCTGATGCTGCGGCCACCGCCGCCCATTTCCTGCATCACGTGGATGAGTTCTGCACGCGGGAGGGCATCCATGGCCAGCGCCACTGGTCGATGCCGACGCCAGCCGGCCACACGGCCACCCTGGAATGCGGGGAGGAGCACCTTGCGCTTGTGCGCGACCGGCTGCGCCCCAAAAGGGCCGAGCGGGTGCTCGGTGGGTGACCGCCTCAGCGTACGAAACGCGCGCTCCATTGCGCCGCCTGCCCGCGTACAGCCACCGCATAGGGGCCTTTCGGCACCCCGCAGGTCCAGCAGCAGCTCATGCCTCCCTCTGGCAAGTTGGGCCTCCGTGATGCCGCGGACCTTTCGCCCGGCCGCGTCCATGAGCTCCACCACGGTGCGTCCGCCTTCAGCGAGCCGCAGGACCACGATCAGGTGGTCCGCATCCGTGCGCATCAACCGAAGGACGGGGGCCGGGCCCTCCTGCAACGCATCCACGGGTGCAGCCTGCGGAAGCAGCCACACCCGGAACAGGATTACCGGAGGAACCAGCGGAGGATGCGCTCCTTCATGCCGGAATAGGGCGGGTACTGCAGCGCGGGGTCGAATCGGGTGCTGCCCCGGACGATACCCTTGTGATGGGAGAAGAGGTCGAAGCTGCGACGCCCGTGGTATCGCCCCATGCCGCTGGTGCCCACCCCCCCGAAGGGCAGGTCGGGGTTGCCGAAGTGCAGCAGGCAGTGGTTGATGCACCCGCCCCCGAACGCGATGCGTTCGCGGAAGTACCGGATGGCGGAGCCGTCCCGGCTGAAGAGGTAGGTGGCCAGCGGGGTGGGGTTGCGCTCCACGATGGCGGGCACCTCCTCGCGTTCGCGCCAGCCGATCACGGGCAGCACGGGACCGAAGATCTCCTCCTGCATCACGGGCATATCCGTACGTACACCGGTGAGCAGCGTGGGTGCAACGTAGCGGTCCGCCGGGTCCGACGTCCCCCCCATGCGCACGTTCCCCTGCTGCAGGTAGCTGCTCACCACGCCGAAACGGCGGTCGTTCACCAGCCTTGCGAAATGCGGGCTTTCCTGGGGCCGGTCCCCGAAGAAGCGATGCGTGTGGTGGATGAACCGTTCCACGAACCGCTCCAGCACTTGTTCATGCACCAGGGCATGGTCCGTGGAGATGCAGGTCTGGCCCGCGTTGAAGAACTTGCTCCAGGCGATGCGCCGTGCGGCCGCATCGATGTCGGCGCGCATGTCCACGATGGCGGGTGTCTTGCCCCCGAGCTCAAGGGTCACCGGTGTCAGGTGCGGTGCGGCCATGGCCATGACCTTCCTGCCCACACTGGCGCTGCCGGTGAAGAAGATGTGGTCGAAGCGGAACCGCTCGATGAGCTGGGGCCCTATGCTGCTGCCAGGTCCCTGGGCCACCGCCACATGCCCGGCCGCAAGGGCCTCCCGGATGATGCGCTCCACCACCTCGGCCGTGCGCGGAGCCTCGTTGCTTGGCTTCACCATGGCGCAGTTCCCTGCTGCAATGGCACCCGCAAGGGGCATCAGGAGCAGCAGCGCAGGATAGTTCCACGGTGCGATGATGAGCACCACGCCTAGTGGCTCGCGGTGCAACGTGCTGGAGGCGGGCATCAGGGCCAGCGGTGTGTGGGCGCGCTCGGGCCGCATCCACTCGTCCAGGTTGCGCAGCAGGAGGTCGATCTCACCGTACACCAGGCCCACGTCGCCCATGTAGGCCTCGAAGCGCGGCTTGCGCATGTCGGCATGCATGGCGGCAAGCAGGTCCTCCTCATGGGCCCGGACCGCATTGCGGAGGGCGCGCAGGGCATCGCGCCGGGCGGCATATGACAGGGTGGCGCCCGATGCGAAATGGGCGCGCAGCGCCTCGTAGTGCGCGGCAAGCTCCGAGGGTGGCGTGGCTGCAGGCATGGTCCTGCAAGTTACTCGCCTAAGCGGCCAGCAGCAGGTCCCTGCCCTCGAGCAGCCCGCGTTCCCGCATGAAGGTTGCGATGCGGTCGCCGGCACCGCGCTGCCCGATGAACGATACGATGAACGCCTTGCCCGGGGCGGGGAGTGCGGCGGCGGGAATGAAGAGCTCCTCCGGCACGCTCCGTTGCCTGACGTCGGTGTAGCCGTGCACGGGTATGCCGGCCGCCGCCAGGAGGTCCGCTCGGGCCCGGCACCGCGTGCTTGTGCCGGCCACGATGAGCGGGCGTCCGCACAGGTGCCGATGCAGCCAGCGCGCCAGCCATTTCACCTTTGTGCTGGTGAAGGCCTCGGTGCTGTAATGGGGGTGGGTGCGGCTCAGCCGGCCCGCATGGTCGTTCCACGTCAGCAGCGGCTCCGGCAGCTTTGCGAAGCGCACACCGTTGTCCATCCAGCGCAGCCACAGCTCATGGTCCTCCGGCACCGGACCGGTGTCGTAGCTGCCATGCCGGTCGACCAGTTCGTGGCGGAACAGCACGGTGGGGTGTGCGAGCGGTGCGTCCACGAAGCGTTTCACTGCGTGGTCCTCGGGCGTGACAAGGGCGTTCTGCCAGGCCACGAAGGCAGCCATGCCCCGGTGTTCGGGCACGGTGCTGGTGAAGTGCGTGGCGGTGCCCAGCACACCGATGTCCGGGTTGGCGTCCATGCAGGCCACCTGACGGGCAAGCCGCTCGGTGTGGCTGGTGTCGTCGGCGTCCATCCGGGCCACCAGGGGGCCGGAAGCGTGCCGAAGGCCGGTATTGAGCGCATGCGCGATGCCGGCCGTGGGCTCGGCGATCACGCGGATACGCCGGTCGCGCCCGGCCCAGGCCCGCGCGATGGAGGCCCCATCGTCATCTCCCCCGTTGTCGATCAGCAGGAGCTCCCAGTCGGTATAGGTCTGTCCGGCGATGCTGTCCACCGCCTCATTGAGGGTGCCTGCCGCCTGGCGGAAGGGGAGGAGGATGGAGACGCGCGGCATGGGTCACGGTGCTTCGGCCAGGCCCTTCAGCACGGCCTCTGCCTTTGCCGCCCCCACCAGTGCGGCCACATCCTCGGGAAGGGCCTCCCGGATGCCCTTGATGCTGCCGAAGCGTGTCAGGAGTTTCTGTGCGGTGCCGGGGCCTATTCCGGGGATGTCCTCCAGGCCCGTACGCACGATGCGCTTGCTGCGCCGTGTGCGGTGATGCGCAAGCCCGAAGCGGTGCGCCTCGTTCCGCAGGTGCTGTATCACCTTGAGGGAGGCGCTTCGTTTGTCGATGTGCAGGGGGACAGGGTCGTCCGGGAAATAGATCTCCTCCAGCCGCTTGGCGATGCCGATGATGGCGATGCGTCCACGCAGTCCCAGGCGCTCCAGGGCCTTGAGCGCTGCGCCCAGCTGGCCCTTTCCACCGTCGATCACGACCAGTTGCGGCAGCGGAGCCTCCTCGGCCAGCAGGCGGGCGTACCTGCGCTCCACGGCCTCCTCCATGCTGGCGAAGTCGTCCGGTCCCTCCACGGTGCGGATGTTGAAGTGGCGGTAGTCCTTCCTGCTGGGCTTGGCGTCCTTGAACACCACGCAGGCGCTCACGGGGTCGGTGCCCTGGGTGTTGCTGTTGTCGAAGCACTCGATGTGATGCGGTGCCTCCGCCAGGCGCAGGTCCTGCCTGAGCTGCTCCAGGATGCGGTGGGTGGCGGCCTCCGGGTCGGTGATGCGCTCCTGCTTGCGCCGGTCGAGAAGGAAGTGGCGCGCGTTGCGTTCGCTGAGGTCCAGCAGCTGCCGTTTGTCGCCGCGCTGGGGCACGGTGAAGCGGAGGCCGGGCACCTCGATCTCGGGGTCGAAGGGAACAATGGCCTCAGGGGCCGTGCTGCGATAGCGCTGCCTGAGCTCCGCGATGGCGGCCTGCAGCAGTTCCACCCCTGTCTCCTCGAGCTTTCGCTTCAGCTCGATCGTGATGCCGTGCACCACTGCGCCGTCGATCACGCGCATGTAGTTGACGCAGCTGCCGCCGCCATCAGCTGCCACGCCGTAAACGTCCACATCCCCGATGTCGGCGTTCACCACGACGCTCTTCGCCCGGTAGAGCTCAAGCTGTTCGAGCTTCCGACGGTAGTCCTCCGCGGCCTCGAACTCGAGCCTGTCGGCATGCAGGTGCATCTGCTCCTTGAGCACCTTGATGAGCCCGTTCAGCCGGCCCTTCACGATCTGCAGCACCTGCTCCATATTGGCTTCGTACTCCGCCCGCGATTGCAATCCCTCGCAGGGTGCCTTGCAGTTGCCGATGTGGTGCTCCAGGCAACGCTTGAACTTCCCCTGCTCGATGTTCCTCGCCGACAGGTCGAGGTTGCAGGTGCGCAGCTTGTAGAGCTTGTGCACCAGGCCCAGCACCGTCCGCATGGTGCGAACGCTGGCGTAGGGTCCGAAGTACTGGCTGCCATCATCCTCCGGGTTGCGCATGCCCTCCACCCGCGGGAAGGGCTCGTTGCGGATGCGGATGAAGGGGAAGCTCTTGTCGTCGCGCAGGTTGATGTTGAAGCGCGGCTGCAGCTCCTTGATGAGGCTGTTCTC
>CAZUNW010000057.1:0-11801 GCA_964621425.1 uncultured Chryseobacterium sp.
GTGCCGGTGGGTGCGGGGCTGTCGTCGAGTGCCGCGCTGGAGCTGTGCCTTGCGATCGAGGAGGAGTTCAGCTCAGCCTATTTCAGCAAGGCCCGCAACCTGCTGCAGACCGGCGCCTACGAGGAGGCCATCGCCTGCTACCAGGAGACACTCAACATCGACGGTCCGCAGGCGGTCACCTTCAGCTACATCGGCGAGTGCCTCGAGAAGCTGGAGCGCTACGAGGAGGCCCTCGGCAATTACGACCAGGCCCTCGCGTTGGACGGCAACTGGGTGGACGCGTGGATCGGCCGAGGCGTGGTGAAGGACTGCCAGGGCCGGCTGGCGGAGGCCATCACCGACCTGGAGCAGGCGGTGCGCATCGCCCCTGACAACGGGGACGCCTGGTTCTACCTCGCCAACGCACTGGCCCGCGCTGAGCGCTGGGAGGCCAGCCTGCAAGCCTACGACAAGCTCAACACCCTCGAACCCGAGAGCCTGGAAGGCTGGCTGGACCACGCCGACCTGGTAATGCACCTGAAGGGCCCCGAGGCCGCCATGCTGAAGCTGCGCGAAGGCGAGCTGGTGCACAAGCTGGCGCCCCGCTACAAATACCGGATGGCGAGCTACATGTTGCGCTGCGGCCGCCAGCAGCAGGCCCTGCTTCTGCTGGAGGAGGCCCTCATGGTGGACCATCCCGCCCACACCCAGCTGCTGGAGCACTTCCCCGAGGCGGCGGCCATGCCCCAGGTGATGCACCTGATCGAGCTCTACCGCCGATGAACTTCACGCTCTCGCACATCCCCTCGCGCACCGCCAAGCCCCGCGAGGAGGGGCTGACCATGGTGATGGACAAGGGCCTGAGCCTGCGGCAGGTGGACGACCTGCTGGAAAGCTCCGGCCACCTGGTGGACCTCGTGAAGCTCGGGTTCGGCACCAGCTACGTGATGCCGAAGTTGAAGGAGAAGGTGAAGCGCTATTCGGACGCAGGCATCCGCGTGTACCTCGGTGGAACGCTCTTCGAAGCCTTCATCGCACGGGGCCAGTTCGACGCCTACCGCAAGCTGCTGAAGCAACTGGGACTGGACCATGCTGAGGTGAGCGACGGCAGCATCACCCTGCCCCACGACGAGAAATGCCGGTACATCACCATGCTTGCGCGCGACCACACCGTGCTTAGCGAAGTGGGCAGCAAGGAGAGCGGCATCCTGATCAGCCCCGCGAAGTGGGTGCGCATGATGCTCGCCGAACTGGAGGCGGGCAGCTGGAAGGTGATCGCCGAGGCCCGGGAGAGCGGGAACGTGGGAATCTACCGCCCCAGCGGGCACGCGCACACCACCCTGGTCAGCCGCATCCTGGCCAAGGTGCCAGTAAGGGACATCCTGTGGGAAGCCCCGCAGAAGGCGCAGCAGGTGTGGTTCATCAAGCAGCTGGGGGCCAATGTGAACCTGGGCAACGTGCCGGCCGAGGAGGTGATCCCCCTGGAGACCCTCCGGTTGGGCCTCCGCGGCGACACCTTCTTCCAGTACCTCCCCGAGGAGGTGGCCGACAAGCTCCGCCAGGTGAAACCCGTGCAGGGCGACCAGTGACCTCCGCTCGGCAGGAAGACCCATCGGCCATGACCTCGATCACTCCCGACCAATTGCAGCGCATGCGCCAGGAGGGCGCGCCCTTCCAGTTGATCGATGTGCGCGAGCCTTACGAGGCGGAGCGCTGCTCGATCGGCGGAACGTTGATCCCCTTGGGCGATGTGCTGGAACGTCTCCATGAGTTCCGGCGTGACATCCCGGTGGTGGTGCATTGCCGCAGCGGCAACCGCGCAGTGGCCCTCATCACGGCCCTGGAGCGGCGGCACGGCTTCTCCAACCTGGTGCACCTGGAGGGCGGCATCATGGGCTACGCCGAACAGGTGGACCCGGGGCTCCGCTGCGATTGAGCGGCCTTGCCGTCCAGGCGTACCTTTGGTACGGAACCTGAACCGAACGCATGCCCAGCAGCCCTTCCCAAGCGCATGTCCCGTTGAGCCCCGGCCAGAAGGCCCGGAAGATCAACATGGACGCCACGCTGTATGGCACCTTCGCCGAGATCGGGGCCGGCCAGGAAACAGTGCGGCATTTCTTCCGCGCAGGGGGCGCCTCCCAGACCATCGCCAAGGCGATGAGCGCCTACGACAAGGACTTCAGCAACGCCATCTATGGCAAGGAGCCGGGCAACCGTTTTGTCTGCGAAAGCCGGCTGAAGAACATGCTCCGCCATGAGTACGGGCTCATGGTCGAACGCCTGTCGCGCAAGGACCATCCCAACAAGAAGTTCTTCACGTTCGCGAACACGGTGGCCACCAGTACGCTGGACAAGCCCAGCAGCGGGCACGGCTGGATCGGGGTGCGCTTCCAGACCGCTCCGGACAGGCCCACCAGCGACGTGATCATCCACGTGCGCCTTCACGACCCCGACATCACCCTGCAACAGGAGACGCTGGGCGTGATGGGCACCAACCTGCTCTACGGCTGCCTCTTCCAGCACCACGACCCACAGGAGATCATGGCAAGCCTCTACGACAACGTGAGCAGGCACGTTCTGGAGGTGGACATGATTCAGATGAACGGGCCGGATTTCGCCCAGGTGGACAACCGGCTCCTGAGCCTGCAACTCGTGAAGCGCGGGTACACCGATGCCGTGATCTTCGGACCCGACGGGCAGAACCTGCAGGCGAGCGAAGCGCTTTACAAGAAGAACATCCTCACCATCCGAGGAAGCTTCCGCCCGGTGACGAAGGTGAACATCGATATGATCATGAACGGTTATAACATGTTCATCAAGGAGAACCGGGTGGACCGGAGCAACCTGCAGGTGCTCTTCGAGATCACCCTCAACAACCTCCAGGCCGACACGGGCAGCGTGGACGAAAAGGACTTCATCGACCGTGCGGATATCCTTTGCAGCCTGGGCCAGACGGTGCTGATCAGCAACTACCAGGAGTATTATAAACTGGTGGAGTACTTCAGCCGCTACACCAAGGCGCGCATGGGTCTCATCATGGGCGTGAACAACCTGATCGAGGTGTTCGACGAGAAGTATTACCGCCACCTCAACGGCGGCATGTTGGAGGCCTTCGGCATCCTGTTCACACGCGACCTGAAGATCTACGTATACCCCAGCAAGCCCACGCCCGACGTGCAGTTGACCTCCACGTCGAACATGCCCGTCCATCCGCGCCTGCGCCCCTTGTACGATTACCTCCTCTACAACAAGCGCATCGTCGACATCGAGAGCTTCGACCCCTCCGTGCTGCACATCTTCAGCCAGAAGGTATTGGCCATGATCCGCGAGGGGCGCGAGGGCTGGGAGCACATGGTGCCACCCTACGTGGACAACATGATCAAGGACAACCGCCTGTTCGGGTTCAAGGCCCGTGCCAGCGGTGTGCCCCACGCCCAGGCCTGAGACCACCCGGGCGGGCATGGGCGCGCGCTCCCCGTGGTTATCTTGGCCCACCTGCGATGCATGAAGGGAACCAGACGCTGAGCGCGGTCGACGCGCCCCGTGCCGAACGCGCACGGCACCCCGCCGTACGCGCCCTGCCCCACCCCTGGCGGGCCTGGCTCTGCATCAGCAACGACCCCGACAACACCACCCCCGCGGGCTGGACCGAACTGCACCAGACCATCTGGAAGGACCTGGCTCTCCCGTTCGCGGATGCCCTCTTCCTGCGTTCCTTCAACACGCAGCTGCCCGACCAGGTGGACCTGCACGGCCACCCCCATATCCTGGGGGCCCATCCGCACGATGGCATCCATACATGGGGCGACTACATGTTCGCCCGTAAGCGCGGCTTCGACCGCACGGACGCCGAGGAGGCCCTGGAATGGCTGCAGCGCATCGGTTTCACGCCACGCGTGTGGGTGGACCACAGCCAGTTCACCGGCAACATGCTGCACCTGCACCGCACCGGGTCGATGCCCGAGCTGCGTGATGCCTCCGGGCATGTGTACTCCAACCCGCTCTACACGCTTGACCTGGCGCACCGCGCTGGCATACGCTACGTGTGGGACGGCACCATCACGCAGGTACTCGGTCAGGACCGCTCTTTGAGCGACCTCGCCTACACCGTGGAAAGCACCGGGGACCGGCGCCGGGGTCTGTCGCTCTTCGCGCGGCGCAGGTTGCGGGCCGGGCTGCGCCCGGGGACGGTGCCCTCCGCGCGGGATGCCAATCGCGCCTACCGCCGGCACCGCTTCCCCGACGGTCGATCCCTGTACACCTTCCAGCGCCATGGCCAATGGGCGCTGGCCGACATCGATGGGCTCGGTGAACTACTGGCCCCCGCCCACATCGACACCCTGGTGCAACGCGGCGGCACCTGCATCGCCTACACGCACCTGGGCAAGCGCCGGGCCGGCCGCATGGCCGACCCCGTGCACATCCCGAACGCCACCCACGCGGCGCTGAAGCACATCGCCCGCCTGCACGACGAACGCCGTTTGATGCTGAGCGGCACCGCCCGGATGCTGGACCACCTGGTCATCCGCGACCATATCGCCGTGGACAAGCAGGGCCGCACCATCCGGTTCCAGCCGGATGGGCTTGCGTTCCATCGTACCGGTGCAGCGGAGCTTTCAGGCCACGCCTTCACCTTCGACCTTCCCGCTGACGCCGGCTGGCGCGTTACAGGCAGCGAAGGTCCGCTGGCACCCCGCATCGAGGCCCTGACCGATGGAGCGTTCACCCTACACTTCGACGTGCCATGAGCAACCGCGTGGTGCTGCTTACCAATGGTTCGCGCGGCGCGCGCGCCCTGGCAAGGGCGCTCGTGGCGGCGGGCCTCGACCTGCGGCTGGTCCTGGTCGGTCGTGAGCCGGCACCTCCTCCATCCCCCCGCAGGATCATGCGCCTGCTCCGCGGCCTGCTGGGCAACGCCCTGGTGAACCAGCTCGGAAGCGTGGTGCAGGACCCCGCCGTGAAGCACGTGCTGCACGTGGAACGCAGACTCTATGCCGAGGCGGACATCGTGCTCGAAGGCGGCATCAACGCACGGAACATACTGCCCGGCTGGCCCCCGGGTGTGGCCGTGCGCGAGGTGGACAGCATGAACACACCCGAAACCGTGGAACTGATGCGCGCGGAACGACCGGATGCGCTGCTGGTCTTCGGAACGGGGATCCTGAAGCCATGCGTGCTTGCGCTGGCCCCGGCCATCAACGCACACACGAGCCTGCTTCCTCACTACCGCGGCACACGCAGCGAATTCTGGCAGTGCAGGCGGAACGACAGTGCCCATGTCGGCATCACCATTCACCTGATCGACGACGGTGTGGACACCGGACGCGTGCTTTTCCAGCGGCCCACCACCATCACCTGGCCCACCGACCCTTTCCGACTGCGTAGCCTCAACACCCTGCAGGTGATCCGGCACATGCCCGCGGTGGCGGCCGCATACCTGGAAGGACGGCTCACCCCCTTCCCACAGCCGGCCGGCCAGGGCACCACCTACCGCACCAGGGACATCACCATGGCCGAGCGCAAAGCCCTGTACGGCTGCATGGAGGCGTGAAGGGTATGAACGCGGTGTTGAACCAGCGGTATTCAGGCCATCGCGGTCCGGTCTATGCCCTCGTTGCATGGAACGGAGACATCCTCAGCGGCAGTGGCGACGGCCTTGTGGCCCGCTGGAGGCCCGGCATGGCATCAGGAGGCGATGCGCTGGTGAACGTGGGCCAGGCCGTTTTCGCACTCGGCCTCATTGCCCCACAGGAGCTGCTCCTTATCGGAACCGAGGGAGGCGACCTGCACCTGGTGGACCTGAGCACCCGCCGGGAGGTGCAACGCCTGTCCGTGCACCGCAGGGGCATCTTCCGCATCGCTGTGCTGCCCGGCGGCCGCATCGCATGCGCAGGAGGCGATGGAACCCTGAGCACCTGGCTGGTGCAGCGCACCCCCGATGGGCCCGCCCTAACCCTGCTCCGCCAGATCCCGCTGTGCGAAGGAAAGCTGCGCGATGCGCAGGTCTGCCCGGCAGGCCGCGAACTGGCGGTGGCCTGCGGGGATGGAACCGTGCGCGTGCTCGACGTCGAGGACCTGAACGAGCGCCTCACGCTGCATGCCCATGTGGACGGCGCCACCAGCGTGGCGTGGCACCCCGGCAAGGCGGTGCTGCTCTCCGGTGGCAAGGACGGGCATATGCGGGCCTGGCGCAGCGCCGATGGCGGTCGTGTGATGGAACTTCCGGCGCACCGCGGCGGCATCTACGCGCTTGCGTTCGACACGGACGCCCGGCTGCTGGCAAGCGCCAGCAGGGACAGGACGGCGAAGCTGTGGAACGCGGGCGACATGGCTCCGCTGGCACGGCTGGACAGGCAGGTGGGAGGCCATGGCCACAGCGTGAACCACCTCTGCTGGCTCGATGGAATGCTGTTCACCGCAGGAGATGACCGCATGGTGAACGCGTGGAGCGTGCACACCATCGCTCGACACGGCCGCTAACTTGCCCGCATGGCGCAGCAAGGCACCTCCTGCATCCCGCGCTGGACGCTACCCCTGATGGCCTTGCTGCTGCTGGCCGTGACGAACAACATCAACTGGGGAGGCACGCACTGGCGCACCGTGCTGCAGGCCGACGCCAAGGGCTACCACGCCTACCTGCCGGCCTTGGTGGTGCATGGAGATCCGCACTTCGGCTTCATGGGCCTGGCGGACAGCCTGGGCAGCACACCGGCCCTGCGCTACGAATACCGCACCGCCCCCACCGGTGTCCCGATCAACAAGTACTGGGGAGGCACGGCATTGATGCAGGCGCCCTTCTACATGCTCGTGCATGCCGGCCTGCGCGCCACAGGGCAAGCAGCCACAGGGCACGGGAGACCCTACGTGATGGCGGTCTGCCTCGCCGCCATCGCCCATGCACTGCTGGGCCTGTGGGCGATCGCTCGGCTGCTCGAAGGGTGGCGTGTGCCTGGTCACCTGAGGGCGCTGACGCTCGCCGCCCTGCTGTTCGGCACACACCTGTTCTACTACACCATTGTGGCGCCGGGCATGAGCCACGTGTACAGCTTCGCGCTCTTTGCCCTGCTGCTGCTGCAGGGCCAGCGCCATGCCAGGGACGGGGCCGCATGGCGGCTTCCGCTGCTGGGCCTCCTGCTGGGCCTGCTGGTGCTCGTACGGCCGGTGAACGGCATCGCCGTGCTCGCCCTGCCGGTGGTGGCTGGAGGACGGCTTCGCCTGCTGCAGCGCATGAAGGAGCTCCGCGGTCGGTCCGCTGCCCTGATCGTCGCCATCGCAGTGGCCCTGCTCATACCGGGGCTGCAGCTCGTGTACTACAGGGCGGCCACCGGCCAATGGTGGGTGGACAGCTACCCGGGCGAGGGCTTCAACTGGGCCGCCCCCCACCCGATCGAGATCCTGTTCAGCTACCGGAAGGGGCTCTTCGTGTACACCCCGCTGTGCCTGCTCGCCTTCACCGGCCTGTGGGGGCTGTTCCGCCGCTCCCGCCTTGCCACCGCCGCCTGGGCCGGGTACTTCCTGCTGCTCACCTACGTCCTATCGAGCTGGTGGAACTGGTGGTACGGCGGCAGTTTCAGTGCAAGGCCCTTCGTGGACCATCTTGCCCTGTTCGCCCTGCCCCTTGGGCTGGCGATCAACGATGCGACCGGCCGCTGGCGCACGCTCCTTGCCTCCATGCTCACCGCCTGTGTGCTGCTTTGCCAGGTGCAGACCTACCAGGCGCGCTATTACCTGATCCACTATGAGGACATGGACCGCGCGCGTTACTGGGAGGTTTTCCTGCGGTTGGACCGGCTGCCCTGAGGCGGTCACAGCGGATAGAACACCGGGATCAGCAGCGTGGCCAGCAGCCAGAAGAGCAGGTGCAGCGGCGCGCCCACCTTCAGGAAGTCCACATAGCGGTAACGACCGGCGCTGTATACCATCGCATTTGTCTGGTAGCCGATCGGCGTCATGAAACTTGCGCTGGCCGCGAAGGTGATGGCCATGATGAAGGGCAGGGGATCGCTGTCCATGCGACCGGCCACCTGCAGAGCGATCGGGGTGATGAGCGCGGCGGTCGCGGTGTTACTCATCAGTTCGGTGAGGAGGCTGGTGAACAGGTAGAGGCCGCTGAGCACGGCCACCGGACCCAGGTCGTTGAGCAGCGCAACAACCCCGCCGGCCAGCCGCGCATCCAGCCCGCTCGCGTGCATGGCCGCACCGAGGCTGAAGGACCCCGCCATCAGGAACACGATCTTCCACTCGATCGCCTCATACACCTCCTTCATGGTGAGGCAACCCGTGAGGACGACGAAAGCCACGGCGGCCAGCGCGGCAACCATCACCGGCAGCACATCCAGGCTGGCCAGCAGCACAACCGCCGCAACGGCGGCTCCCACCAGGGCGAAACGGCGGCGGTCGAACGCGGCGATGCCCTCCTGGCGGGCGACAATGGCGAATGGCGCATCCGGGCCCGCCTGCAGACGCTGGAGCGTGGCCACATAGTGGCTGCGCACCTCGGCCAGCACCACGTCGCCGCTGCGCAAGACCACGTCGTGAAGACGGTCGTGGAGCACCTCCTCCCGGTGGCGCACCGCCAGGGGCACGGCCCGGTAGGCGCGGATCAGGTCCGCCTCTCGCAGCGTCTTGCCCTCCAGCGGACTGCTCGCCGTGATCACCAGCTCCACCAGGGACGTGCCGCGCGCACGCAGGTCGTCATCGGCCAGGCGCACGCTTGGGCGCAGGCTCACCTGCGCACGGTCCTTCATGGCCCGGATTCGAGCCACGTCGCAACGCACCTTCAGCAGGTCGCCCGCTTCCAGGACCGTGTCGCCGCTGGGCAGGTTGAACCGCTGGCCACCGCGCTGGATGGCGATGATATCCATCTCCATATCGCGCACCAGCGGACTGTCCATGATGCGCCTGCCCACGCTGCTGCCTCCAGGCAGGAGCTCGATCTCCGTGAGGTACCCCCCCATCCCGAACTGGTCGCCCAGGTCCTCGGCCGCCTGCCGGTCGCCGGGGAGCAGATGTCGTCCGATCAGCACCATGTAGGTCACACCAGCCACCAGGAACACCAGGCCCATGGGTGCCATCTGGAACATGCTGATGGCCGGTCCACCCAGCTTCGCGGAAAGGCCGCTCACCACGATGTTGGTGCTGGTGCCGATCAAGGTGCAGGTACCGCCCAGGATGGTCCCGAAGCTGAGGGGAATGAGCAACCTGCCGGGATGGATCCTCGCCGACCGGGCCATCTGCACGGCCACGGGTATGAAGACGGCGACGATGGGCGTGTTGTTGATGAAGGCGGAAATGGCACCGATCGCGAGCATGAACACCGCCATTCCACGCGCCTCGCCCTCACGGAACAAGGGGCCCAGGCGGGGACCGATGGTGCTCAGGGCTCCGGTGCGGAGCAGGGCGGCACTCAGCACGAACATGAACGCCACGGTGAGCGTGGCCGGGTCGCTGAAGCCCGCGACAGCATCCTGCGGGGTGATCACACCGCTGAGGGTGAGCACCAGTGCGATGAGGATCGCCACCAGGTCAATGCTCAGCCGCTCGGTGATGAAGAGCACCAGCGCACCGGTCACGGTGGCGAGAACGATCCATTCCTGGGGTGACATTGGTGGGACGAGCGTTGCGAAGTAACGCAACCCGGGATCAGCGCGACCGGGGACTAGCCAAGGGTCCGCACGTACCAGGGCACGGCGCGGGCCAGTCCTTCAGCGATCGAGCACGGGGGGGCATAGCCAAGTACCGCGCGTGCCCTGCTGATATCAGCCAGCGATGCACGAACATCACCTGGCCTCTCCGGACCATGCTCAACCGGCACACCTGCCACCGCTGCGTCATAGGGCACGAGCGCTTCGCGGAGGAGCTCGATCAGCGTGAGCAGGTCGGTGCTGCGCCCGTAGGCGATGTTGAAAACGCCGCCGAAGGCCTCCGAGCGTGTGACGGCCAGGGCCCGTTCCACGGCTTGAACCGCATTGCCCACGTAGGTGAAATCGCGGGTCTGGAGGCCATCACCGTTGACCAAGGGAGGCTGGTGGCGCAGCAGGCGGGCGATGAAGCGCGGGATGGCGGCCGCATAGGGGCCCTCAGGGTCCTGTCGTTCACCGAAGACGTTGAAGAAGCGCAGGCCGATCGCCTCGATCCCGAAAAGGCGGTGGTACAGGCCTGAATATGCCTCGTTCATGGCCTTGGTGACGGCGTAGGGCGAGAGCGGCGTGCCCTCCAACCCCTCCACCTTGGGCGAGGCGGCGCTGTCGCCATACACGCTCGAGCTGCTCGCGTAAACGAACCGCTTCACGTCGTGCAGCCGGCAGGCCTCCAGCATGTTCAGGCCGCCCGTAAGGTTGGCCGCCTCGCTGGCCAGCGGGTCGTCGATGCTGCGCGGAACAGAGCCCAGGGCCGCCAGATGCACTACGGCCTGCACACCACCAACTGCACGCATGCAGGTGTCCAGGTCACGGATGTCGCCCTCCACCAGCTCGAAGCCCGGCCGGGGATGAAGTTCCACCAGGTTGCTGCGGCGCCCCGTGACAAAGCTGTCCAGGCACCGCACCGGCCGGCCTGCATCGAGCAGGGCACGGCACACGTGGCTGCCGATGAAACCGGCACCACCGGTAACCAGGATGGGTCGCTCCGCCGTGCTCATATGCCCGCCAAAGCTATCGGCAGGCACGGGTCGGACGATGGCGGGCGCCAAAGAAAAGGGGCGGTCACGACCGCCCCCTTCCCCGAACGGGTTGGATACTCCTCACTTGGCCACGGCCACACTGCGCTTCTCGCGGATCACGGTGATCTTCACCTGGCCGGGGTAGGTGAGCTCGTTTTGGATGCGCTCGGCGATCTGCAGGCTCAGCTCATCGGACTGGGCGTCGGTGATGCGCTCGCTCTCGACCATCACACGCAGTTCGCGGCCTGCCTGTATGGCGAAGGCCTTTGTAACGCCCTGATAGCTCATGGCCAGACCCTCCAGGTCCTTGAGGCGCTGGATGTAGGCCTCCACGGCCTCCCGGCGCGCACCCGGGCGTGCGCCGCTGATGGCATCGCAGGCCTGCACGATGGGTGAGAGCAGGGTGGTCATCTCGATCTCATCGTGGTGGGCGCCGATGGCATTGCACACATCGGGCTTCTCACCATACTTCTCTGCGAGCTTCATGCCCAGCAGGGCGTGCGGCAGTTCGGGCTCCTCGTCCGGCACCTTGCCGATGTCATGCAGCAGCCCCGCGCGCTTGGCGGTCTTGGGATTCAGGCCCAGTTCGGCGGCCATGATGGCGCTCAGGTTGGCCACCTCGCGGCTGTGCTGGAGGAGGTTCTGGCCATAGCTGCTGCGGAAACGCATGCGGCCCACCATGCGGATGAGCTCATTGTGCAGCCCGTGGATGCCCAGGTCGATGCATGTGCGTTTGCCGGTCTCGATGATCTCCTCTTCCAGGTGCTTGCGCGTCTTGGCCACGATCTCCTCAATGCGTGCGGGATGGATGCGGCCGTCCTTAACCAGTTGATGCAGGGCCAGGCGTGCGGTCTCCCTGCGCACCGGGTCGAAGCAGCTCAGGATGATGGCCCCCGGCGTGTCATCCACGATCACCTCCACGCCCGTGGCCTCCTCCAAGGTGCGGATGTTGCGTCCCTCGCGGCCGATAATGCGGCCCTTCACATCGTCGTTCTCGATGTTGAACACGCTGACGCTGTTCTCTATGGCATGTTCGGTGGCCACACGCTGGATGGTCTGGATGACGATGCGCTTGGCCTCCTTGTTGGCGTTGATACGGGCCTCCTCCTGCACCTCCTTGATGTGGGCCATGGCGGCGGTGCGCGCCTCGTCACGCAGGCTG
>CAZUNW010000058.1:0-11758 GCA_964621425.1 uncultured Chryseobacterium sp.
CATTAACGCCCACATCACCCTCGACATCCGCCACATCGAACAGCAGGCAGATGAACCATACATACCACGCCGTCCCCAGCGTGTCGTAGCCCAGGAACTCCTGGCGGAACGGCTCGGCCCAATGGAACAGGAACAGCATGAGGCTGATCTCGAAGACGTTGGCGATGACCTTGATCAGCGTGGCCACGGAACCCATCACGAAGCCGGCCCAGCTCTCCTTCAGGTCGAAGAGGTGACGGGCCTGCACGTACTCCCCGATCATCAGCAGGATGAACAGCGGGTAGATGTAACGGGCCCCCACGCCCTCGATGGGCATTTCGGGCAGCTGGCTCTTCATGTCGAGCCACGCGTCGACGAGGTTGAATTCCATGGGGTGATGAGGCTGGGCCAAAGCTAACCGCCCAAGCCCTCCACGCCGCGCCCCATCTTTGTGTCATGCGCATACTTTATGTGGGCATCTTGCTAACCCTTCCCACCATTGGATCGGGACAGGCCCTCATCAACGGGCCGATGCCGGGCCACAGCGACCTGCTCGAGGCCACCATCTGGTTGCAATGCCAGGGTCCCTGCCGGGCCCAGCTGGCCTACTGGCCAGTGGACAGGCCGGACAGCGTGCTGCTCACCCCGGAGTTCACCAGCAGCCCGGAGCGGGCGCACACCTTCAAGTTCCGCATGGACCGTGTGTCACCCGGCACCACCTATGGCTACCGCGTGCTGGTGGACGGGCGCGTGGTGGACCAGGGCGACGACCTGCGCTTCCGCACCCAGCCCCTTTGGAAATGGCGCAGCGACCCGCCTCCCTTCACCATGGCCGTGGGCAGCTGCGCCTACATCAATGAGCCCGCCTACGACAGGCCCGGCAAGCCCTACGGCGATGGATACGGTGTGTTCGATGCCATCGC
The DNA here is from genome assembly GCA_964621425.1 of uncultured Chryseobacterium sp. Taxonomy (GTDB): domain Bacteria; phylum Bacteroidota; class Bacteroidia; order Flavobacteriales_F; family PHOS-HE28; genus PHOS-HE28. The sequence goes on from CAZUNW010000058.1 coordinate 903, forward strand.
GGCGAAGCGCCCTGACCTGATGCTCTGGCTGGGTGACAACGTGTACCTGCGCGAGCCCGATTGGGGGTCGTGGTCGGGTTATCTGCACCGTTACACGCATACCCGTGGCACACCCGCCCTGCAGCGCCTGCTGCGCTCCACCCACCACTATGCCATCTGGGACGATCACGACTTCGGGCCGAACGATGCCGATGGCAGCTTCGTCAACGCAGGCATGGCCCGCGAGGCCTTCGATCTGTTCTGGCCCAATCCGGGATCTGGTGTGCCCGGCGTGCGGGAAGGCATCGCCACAGCCTTCAGTCATGCCGACGCGGACCTGTTCCTGCTGGATGACCGCACCTACCGTGTACCGCCGGACCTGCTCACGGACAGCGCCACCCTGCTGGGCCGTGGCCAGCTGGACTGGCTGATACGGGCCTTGAAGTACAGCGACGCAACCTTCAAGTTCGTGGCTGTGGGCGGGCAGGTGCTGAGCACCGCCGCCGATTTCGAGAACTACGCCACCTTCCCCACCGAGCGAAGGGAACTGCTGGACCGCATCGATCGCGAAGGCATCACCGGCGTGGTGTTCCTGACGGGCGACAGGCACTTCACCGAGCTCAGCCGCCTGGACCTGGCCGATGGCCGCTGGGTGCTCGACCTCACGTCCTCCCCCCTCACATCGGGCACCCATCCGCCGCGCAGCCCGAACGACCTCCGGGTGGAGGGGACACTGATGCAGGAACGCGGATTCTGTACGCTTACGGTCACCGGTCCAAAGGGGGGGCGGGTGCTGGCCATACGCGCGTTCGACGCCGAGGGTCGGGAGCGCTGGGCGAGGGAGGTGCCGCAGCCCATCGTCCGCAAGTAGCCGGCCCCTCAGCCGGGATAGTGCCCGCGGAACACCAGCTCGGTCAAGGGCCTGCGGGCCGATCGGACCTCCTCCCTGGCGCGCAGCTGTTCCGGCAGCGAGGCCGCAACACCGGGCCAGCCCAGCGCGATCACCGAAACCAGGTCCAGCTCGTCCGGAATGGAGAAGGCGGTCCGGGTCCGGTCCGCGTCGAAGCCGCCCAACTGGTGCAGGCCCAACCCCATCGCGGTGGCCTGCACCCCGAGCTGGCCTACAGCCACCCCCAGGTCATGCCGCGCATGCCGGTTCTCGCCCCCCGTGCGTTGCAGGAAGCGGTGCGCCATGGCCAACACCAGCACCGGCGCCTTGTCGGCCCAAAGGCGGTTGCCAGGGCTCAGGCAGTCCAGCAAGGCCGCATGGCCCTCCTCCCCGTTCAGCGTGACCAGGAAACGCCAGGGCTGTTCGTTCATGCTGCTGGGAGCCATCCGCGCAGCCTCGAGCACGAGCTCCAGTTCGGTCGCGGTCACGGCGCGGGCACTGAACGCACGCGGGCTGTATCGCGCGCCGATGGCCGTGAGCAGCGGAAGGTCGGAGCGGGAACGGTCCATCATGGGTGGCCTGACAGCACTAGGAACACCTGAATGGGCGGGCGGTTCATCCGCGCAGCGCGTCGAGGATGCGGTTCAAGGTGCGTGCATCGGCCTCGGTGAGCCGCTCGTGCGTGCCGAGCAACACCGGTCGTAGCTCCTGCTCCACCTCGTCCAGCACGCCAAGGCCCTTGGGTGTGATGCTCAGGTGCACCACCCTGCGGTCCTCTGTGCAGCGCACACGTAACACGAGCCCCTTGCTGATCAGCTTGTCGGTGAGGCGGGTGGCGTTGGGCGAACGGTCCAGCATGCGGCCCTTCACCTCGTGCATGTTCAGGGGACCCTTTGCACCCCTCAGGATCCGCAGGATGTTGTATTGGGGAAGGCTGAGGTCCCGTGCGGTGAGCAGGTGTGCGTGCCCGCCCTTGAACCAGTTGGCCGTGAAGAGTACATTCAGCATGGCCTTGTGCTGCTCGCTCTCGAACCTGCTGTGCAGTTCCTCCTCCAGCTTGGGCATGCGGCAAAACTAACCGGTCGCCCGCCGCGTGTCACCAGGCCCGGCACCCGCTACTTTTGACGCAGCGAACATCCTGCCATGGCCGCGCGCCCCACCCTCCTGCTCCTGTCCACCGCCCTCCTGCTCACTTCTGCCTGCACCAACGGCCCGAACGCGGCCGCCGGAACGCCGGCCGGCCCGGGTAACGCTGGATCCACAACGCCGACCCGTCCGATGGAGGAGGCGGACTGGCGGCAGCCCGACCTCCTCTTCAGCCTGCTGCCGCCGGTATCCGGCGCCACCGTGGCCGTCCTCTTCGCGGGGGATGGTTACTACGCGTTCGAACTGGTCCGTGCCGGGGCCCGCGTCATCGCCCTCGAGACCGACCCGGGGCTTGCGGACCAGCTCAAGGAGAAGGCCATGGAGCGCGGCATCGGCACCGATCGCCTTGAGGTGCGTCTGGCTGCCGGGGGGACCGGCCTGCGCGCTGGCGAAGCGGACATGGCCTTCTGCTCCCGCCCTTACGTCAGTATTCCGGACCGGGTGAACTTTTTCAAAGCGGTGCGCGCCTCCTTGAAAACCCCGGCGCCCTTGATCCTGGTGGATTTCATTCCCGAGCGCACCCCCGTTGGACCGCCTGTGCATGAGCGCATCAGCGACCAGGCCGTCATGGATGAGATGGAGCAGGTCGGGTGCACGGACATCGGGGCTTATGGGAAGAAGCTGCCCTACCAGTGGGTCGTCATCGCCATGGACTTCGTGCCCGGCCCGGATGACGGCACCCTCCCAGTCGAGGCCCTGTGATCAGGTGCGGGCACCAGGCGGACCCTGGTATCCATAGAACAGGTTGGCCCAGATGATCTTGCTGAGCGCGTAGAGCAAGGGACCCAGCAACACCAGCGAGGCCAGCACCGCCGCCACCAGCGATCCCGATCCCGCGCCCGGCACAAGCACGCTCACCGCCACCACCACTGAGACGAAGGTGGCCACCGCCAGGGCGTAGCTCACGTACATCGCACCGTAGTAGAAGCCGATCTCGCGGTGATAACCGCGGCCGCAGACCGGGCACCGCTCACGCACCTCGCCCACGGTGGACAGGGCGTACGGGTTATCGTTCACGAAGAACGGCCCCTCGTGGCAGTGCGGGCACTTGAACCGAAGCACGCTGTAAAGCTTCCATCCCTTCCTCATCGACCGTAATAGTCAGGAGCTGGCGCGGGTATGAAGGTGACCTTCGTCACCTGCGGGATGCCGCGCGGGATCACTTGGGGGCCACCTTCACGCTCACCGCGTCGATGTAGTAGTAAGCGAACTTGTTGTCCGGTCCTTCCACCATCCGCACGGCATCGAAGGTGACGTAAGGGAAGGTGCCGATGATGAGGTATCGCTCACCCCCGTCAGCCTCGAAGGTGCCGCTCACCTCCACCCACTGGCCACGTTTGTCCAGCACCGTCTCGGCCGCCATCTGAGCTTTCTCCTGCAGGAAGCGTCGGTGTGAACCCTTCATTGGCACTGGTGAACAGTATGCGCCCAAACCACTCACCGCCCGGTCGCTCATCGGGGCGAGCGCAGCCTTGAAGCGAACATGCACTGAATCCCCTTCCTGCAAGGTGCTGGCAAGCTCGATCTGGATGTATTCGGCATATACGTTCCACCCGCCGGCCAGCGGGTCCTGGCGGCCCTCCTCGTAGGGGTTGAAGCTCCCGTCGTCCTTCCAGGCGAAAAGTCCGGCATAGTTGTCGCCGTCGGCGGGCTCCAGTGATCCATACAGGTTGGCGGGCACGGCCACATCCGCTGCAGTGGTGTTGCGGCTGAATAGATCACCGAAGCCCAGCGTCACCGTCTGCCAGCCGTCCGCCTTGCCCACCTGGTCAAGGGCGGTGATCTTGCCGTTCACCGCCTCGAAGCTGCCATTGCGGACGAGCTCCTGGGCGACAAGGGCGTGCGAGGCGACGAGCGGAAGGAGTGCAGTGAGGTTCAGTATGCGGCGCATGGCCGAAAGGTAGCGCTCACCGCTTCAGCTTGCCGGCGAAGGCCTTGCGGAACTTGTCCATCTTGGGTCGGATCACGAGCTGGCAGTAGCCCTGGTCACCGTTCAGTGCATAATAGTCCTGGTGATAGTCCTCGGCCGGATAGAAGGTGGTGAGCTCTGCGATCTCTGTCACGATCGGTGTCGGGAACGCGCCGCTCTTGTCCAGGCGGGCCTTGTACGCTTCGGCCAGCAGACGCTGCTCGGGCCCCGTTGCGAACACCGCGGACCGGTATTGCGTGCCGATGTCCGCCCCCTGCCTGTTCAAGGTGGTGGGGTCGTGCGTCAGCCAGAATACCTCAAGCAGGTCCTCGAAGCCGATGCGGGCCGGGTCGAAGACGATGCGTGCCACCTCGGCGTGGCCCGTGGTGCCGGCACAGACCTCCTTGTAGGAGGGGTTCTTGACGTGGCCACCAGCATAGCCGCTGGTAACCTCCAATACACCATCCAGTTCGGAAAAGACGGCCTCCACGCACCAGAAGCAACCGGCGCCGAAAACAGCGGTGTCGGTGTGGGCGGGGCGTTGTTCGGCGGGTATGGGTCTCATGGTTTCAGCGGGGTTCGTGGCCTGGCAGCCCAGGAGGGCCAGGGAGGTGGCCAGAGCGATGAGGGATGCGTCCATACACAGGAACAACGACCGCGTGCGGTTCATCGTTCATTCCGCTCGTGCTTTTCCATCAGTACGCGCCCAATGCGCTCCACGATCCCCACCACCAGTGCGTTGCCCATGAAGAAGGCGCGCCATGCGTCCGGGACGCCCGCCGTATGGCCGTCGGGGAACATGTTCAGCCGCTCCAGCTCGATCGGTGTAAGCCGGCGGTAGCGCTTCCCATCGGGACATACCACGTGCTTGAACCGCGAAGGGGCGCGACCACCCTCGCCGGTCACCACCGTACGTCCGGGACGGTCAAGCGGGTCCGGGAAGGCCATGGCCCCTTCGCTGTAGTGGTAGGTGTAGCCGTTGCGCGATGCCTTGCGCTCCTCCCGCTTGGCACCCTTCAGATAGCGCCATCGTTTCAGGTCGGCACGGGGGATGCGGTAGGTGGCAGGCACCTCGTGCTCCGGCTGCAGGATGTCGCCCAGCAGCGTAAAGGGACCGTTGTGGTCCGCGGCGACCTGCCGGGTGTGCACCTCGCCGTCGATCATCACGCCCGCATTGCCGAAGGGCGACCTTGCCCCGCTGCGGTTGAAGCGGTCGGACACCCTGCGCAGGTCGCGGTCCAGGACCTGCCCGGGCAGCTCACGAAGCACCTTGCAGGGGAACGCGGTGGCGAGGACCCCATGATCCAGCAGTTCCCGGGGACTTGGGGCGCGGCGGTCGCCGATGCGGTGACCCACGATGAACACGCGCCGCCTGCGCTGTGGCATGCCGTACTCCGCAGCGTTCACCACACGCCATTCCACGGCGTAGCCGAGGTCCCAGAGGGAGCTTAGCATGACCGCCAGGTCGCGCCCGCGCTGACCTGCAGGCGATACGAGCAGGCGGTCAACGTTCTCGAGCACCAGGTAGGAAGGCGGCTCGGGAAGGTCGCGCAGCAACCGGTGGATCTGCCACCACAGCACCCCCTTGCGGCCCACCAGTCCCCGGGCGTTCCGCAGGGTGCTGGCCACCGAGTAGTCCTGGCAGGGGAAGCCGCCCACCAGCACATCGTGCGCGGGAACCTCCTCCACCTTCACGGTGGCGATGTCGCGGTTGTCGTGGTCGCCCGGGCCGAAGCGGTCGGTATACACCTTGGAGGCGTGCTGGCGGCGCTTGCCAGGCTCCCATTGGTTGCTGTACACCACCCGGAACCCACCCGCCCGCTCCAGCCCGAGCCTGAAACCGCCCACGCCGGCGAACAGTTCCGCCACGCGCAATCGAGCTGTGGGTGGTTTGCGGGAACGCGCCATCGCCTCCAAATATCGGCCGCAGCGAACAAAAAGGTCCGGCATGAAGCCGGACCCTTCCTTGAGCGGGAAACGGGACTCGAACCCGCGACCCTCAGCTTGGGAAGCTGATGCTCTACCAACTGAGCTACTCCCGCTTATGTCCTGACATCCTTTCCCACCTTCCGCGATCCCAGGCGCAATGCTATACCTTGAAACTTTGCCGCGCTGCGAAGATAGGGGCCACGCATTGGATGCGCTCCATGTTCGGCCGTGCGGTCTTAACCTAATTTTGACAAGCTCTTAACGTCTTCCCCTCATACCCCACCTTGCTTTGCAGCCGACCAATCAACCCATGGCCGCTGCCCTCGCACCCAAGGTGCTCCTGGTGGATGACGAACCGGACATCCTCGAGCTCCTGCGCTACAATTTGGAGCGCGAAGGGTATCGCGTCTTCACGGCTGGAAATGGCAAGGATGCACTGCGCATCGCCAAGGCCGAACGGCCGGAGCTCGTGGTGCTGGACATCATGATGCCCGGCATGGACGGTGTGGAGGTGTGCAACCAACTGCGGCAGATGCCGGACATGAAGCACGCGCTCATCACCTTCCTAACCGCCCGTGGCGAGGACTACAGCCAGATCGCGGGGTTCGAGGCCGGTGCGGATGACTACATCACCAAACCGGTGCGCCCCAAGGTGTTCGTCAGCAAGGTGAAGGCCCTCCTGAAGCGCAGCCCCGGCGATCGCGCCGAGGGGCAATCCTTGGAAGCCAACGGGATCCGGATCGACCTGGAGAAGGTGCTGGTGTACAACGGGGAGGAGGAGCTGCAGCTGCCCAAGAAGGAGTTCGAGCTGCTCGTACTGCTCATGTCCAAGCCCGGCAAGGTCTTCAAGCGCGAAGAGATCTACGCACACATCTGGGGTAACGAGCTTTTCGTGGGCGATCGCACGATCGACGTGCACATCCGCAAATTGCGCGAGAAGATCGGCGAGGAACGCATCAAGACCGTGAAAGGCATCGGCTACAAGTTCGACGCCTAGGTCCGCTCGCACGGTCAACTCTTCTATATTTGCGCCCCCTTGCAGCGTAGCGGGGGCCTCAGTTCGGGGTGTAGCGCAGCCCGGTTAGCGCGCGTCGTTCGGGACGACGAGGTCGGTGGTTCGAATCCACTCACCCCGACCAGACCAAGCCCTGGTGACCATGTCACCGGGGCTTTTTCATGGCAGCGCGGGCAAGGCGCCCCTGGAGTGGGCAAGGGCATGCAGCATTAGGCAGGCAGGCATCGCCATGGCTTGTGCAGGTGGCATCCCCTCTCAGCAACGGTCGTTCCCGGTCTGCCCGCTCAACGCGACCAAGCCCTGATGGCCCTGTCTCCGGGCCTTCAGCACAGCAGCGGCGCACAGATGAGGAATAGGACTCAATGTGCCGTTGATCACTGAGCCCCCCCCGCTCCCTCGCAGACTAAAAGCGGCGTTCGACGACTTCCTGCCGCACGCAGGCATCCACTTCGGGCCTGCTGCGTCTACTTGTTGTAGCCATGTCCCGCACCTACAAGATCACCCTTATCCTGAAGAGCCGCAGCAGCCTGCCGGTCTATAAGGACCTCACGAAGCTCACCGACCGGGAGCTGGATGAGCAGGTGCTGGCGCTGGTGTCCCGCATGCGCCGCAACGAGAGCGCCATCATCGCGCGGATGGTCCTGCGCCAGCCCACCTTCAGCCTCAATTGAGGCCGCATGGATGCAATGACCGCCGCATTGGCGGGTGATCCTATATTTGCGCCAGCAGCAAGACCATGAGCGACCACCATCACGAAGGACACTTCCCCGAAGAGGCGGAACAGAACGAGATCGGCGGCCCTGTTGTGTTCGCCCTGATGATCCTTGGGAGCATCGTTCTCCTGATCTGGGCGGCCAGCTAGGTCCCCAAGTCCCCCGAGCGCGCCAGGTACTCGTCCCTGCGGACGAGCGTGAACCAGTTCTCCCCCAGGTCCAGGTACCCCTGCTCGAAGCAGAACACGTAGGTGTTACCCGCCTTGGTGCGGTGTACGTTCGTGTGGTACATGAAATTGAAGCCCCGTTCCACCAGCTTGTCGCGGTGGACCCTGGTCTTGCCCTCGGGACCGGTGTTCAGTTCGCTCAGCACCCGGCGGTTTCGCTTCAGCGCGTTCACCACGTTGCGCACATAATTGATGGGCGCGTTGTTCGCCTGGTAGTGGTACTGGTTACGGCACGCGTCCGTGCAGAACCGCTTGTCCAGGCGACCCACGATGCGCTCCCCGCATTCCAGGCAGACACGTTCACTGGCGCTCCGCATGGCGCGAAAAATAAGCGGATGCGGCCAACCGTGCCCACAGGGCCTGCCGGATGGTCCGTCCATTAACTTGTAGGGATGGCACGCACACCCCTGCTGGCCTTTACCCCCCGGGGCATCCATTGTCCCCAGGCCGATGTGTACATCGACCCGTGGCGGCCGGTGGAGCGCGCCATCATAACCCACGCCCACAGTGACCACGCCCGGCGCGGCAGCCGACACTACCTGGCCCACCCCGTCACCAAGGCCCTGATGCATGCCCGCCTGGGCGATGACCTGCACATCGACACGTTGCAGCCCGGACAGGCCGGCACCATCAACGGCGTGCGCTTCTCCCTGCACCCCGCAGGCCACATCCCCGGCAGCATGCAGGTGCGCGTGGAGCACCAAGGCGAGGTGTGGGTGGCCACCGGCGATCACAAACGGCACGCCGATGGCATCAGCGAACCCTTCGAGCCGGTGCGCTGCCATACGCTGATCACCGAGTGCACCTTCGGCCTGCCCATCTACCGGTGGAAGGAACCGGCGGCGGTGTTCGGCGGCATCAACGCATGGTGGCGCGAGAACGCGTCCAACGGCCTGTGCTCCGTGATCAGCGCCTACAGCCTGGGCAAGGCTCAGCGCGTGATGACAGGCGTGGACCCCGGCATCGGTCCCATCCTGGTGCACGGCGCGGTGGCCAACATGAACACCGTGCTGCAGGAATGCGGGCTGGTGCTGCCGCCGTGGGAGCACATCACCAGGGACACGCCGAAGGAGCGCTTCCGCAACGCGCTGGTGATCACCCCCGGCTCGGCCCTCGACACCCCGTGGATGAACCGCATGAAGCCCTACCGCACCGCGATGGCCAGCGGATGGATGCAACTACGCGGCTGGCGGCGCCGAGGCAACCTGGACCGCGGGTTTGTGCTGAGCGACCACGCCGACTGGGACGCTCTGCTGCTGGCGGTGAAGGAGAGCGGCGCTGAACGCGTCATCGCCACCCACGGGTACACGGAGGTGTTCAGCCAGTACCTGCGCAGTGTGGGAATGGAAGCGACAGCGGAATCCACGGAGTTCGCTGGTGAGGCGGGTGCCGACGGTTCGGAAAGCACCCGTAGCGTCGACCCATCGGGTCGACCCGAAACAGACGCGTCATGAACCGGGATGCCCAGTTGTTCGACGAATTGGATTCCACCACGGCCACCAACGCCAAGGTGGACGCACTGGCCGCGTATTTCCGCGAAGCGGACGATACCGACAAACTGTGGGTGATCGCGCTGCTGAGCGGCCGCCGCCCCAAGCGCCCCGTCACCAGCACACAGCTGCGCCAATGGGCCGCCGAGGTCAGCGGCATCCCCGATTGGCTGTTCGAGGCCAGCTACCACGTGGTGGGCGACTTCGCCGAGACCGTCACGCACATCGCCACGCTCCAGGTGCCGATGACCATGAGCCTCGCCGGCTGGGTGCGGTATGTGGAGGAGATGAAGGACCTGCCCGTGGAGGAGAAGGCAGCCCGCGTGAAGGCCGCGTGGGCCGGGCTGGATGGCATGGCGCTGTTCGTGTTCAACAAGATCCTCACCGGCGGGTTCCGGATCGGCGTGAGCCAGAAGGTGATGGTGAAGGGCCTGAGCAAGGCCACCGGTGTGGACGAGGATATCCTGGCCCACCGGCTCATGGGCGACTGGAGCCCGCACCACACCACGTTCCACGACCTGGTCTTCGGTGCGAACGAAGGCGACGACCACAGCCGCCCCTACCCCTTCTACCTCGCTTATGGCATCGAAGGACCCGAAGGCACTGCTGCCGGTGCGGGCTTGCAGGATCTCCTGCCGCTGGGCGACCCGCGTGAATGGCAGGCCGAGCACAAGTGGGACGGCATCCGCGGGCAGCTGATCGTGCGCGGCGGTCGTCATTATCTATGGAGCCGGGGCGAGGAGCTCGTCACCGACAAGTACCCCGAGCTGGAGGCCCTGCGCACAGCATTGCCGGACAGCACCGTGCTGGACGGGGAGATCCTGGCGTGGAAGGATGGCGTTCCCCTCCCTTTCGCCGAGCTGCAGAAACGCATCGGGCGCAAGAGCGTGGGGAAGAAGCTGCTGGCCGACGTGCCCGTGGTCTTCATGGCTTATGACGTGATGGAGCACAGTGGTACGGACATCCGCCAGCGGCCCTTGAGCGAACGGCGCGCGCGGTTGGAGGAGATCGTGGCCGCCGCGCGGCACCCGATGCTCACCCTCTCGCCCACCCTGCCCTTCACCTCGTGGGAGGACATCGTCGCCCACCGCGAGCACGCCCGCACCGCCAGCATCGAAGGCCTCATGCTCAAGCGCCGCAGCAGTACCTACGAGGTGGGTCGCCGTCGCGGTGACTGGTGGAAGTGGAAAGTGGATCCGCTCAGCATTGATGCCGTGCTCACCTTCAGCATGCAGGGCCATGGCCGGCGCGCCGACCTGTTCACCGACCACACCTTCGGGCTGTGGCACAACGGCGAACTGGTCACCTTCGCCAAGGCCTACAGCGGGCTCACCGATGCCGAGATGAAGGAGGTGGACGCCTTCGTGAAGAAGAACACCGTGGAACGCTTCGGACCCGTGCGGCAGGTGAAACCGCTGCTCGTGTTCGAGGTCGCCTTCGAGGGCATCAGCACCAGCACCCGCCACAAAAGCGGGGTGGCCGTGCGCTTCCCGCGCATCGCCCGCTGGCGGCGGGACAAGAAGGCGGAGGATGCGGATTCACTGGACGCCTTGAAGCGG